>DMST01000305.1:32374-35195 GCA_003454975.1 Cytophagales bacterium
TGGTTACCGCCACTATTGGTACTCCCTTATTTATCTATTTGATTATGAATGCCAAACGTAAAGGCCTGCTATAATGCTGATCGCCAACGATATCACCCACCGGGTAGGCAAGGCTACCTTGCTAGAGCAGGTATCCCTGCAATTGGCGCCTGGAAAATTCATGGCGGTAGTGGGTGCCAACGGTGCCGGCAAGTCTACCCTGTTGCGGATTATCTCTGGCGAATTGAAGCCCACCTACGGCGATATTTCCTATTATGACTTGCCGCTGTCTATCTACACCCCCAAGATGCTATCCAAGGTCCGGGCAACCCTACCGCAGCATACCACCGTCAACTTCCCCTTCACGGTCATGCAAGTGGTAGAAATAGGGCGGTATCCGCACGTCACCACTCGCAAAGAGAATGAGGAGATTATCGTTCAGGTATTGGAGCAAACGGGACTGACTGATTATGCGGAACGCACCTATCAAACCCTATCAGGCGGAGAGAAGCAGCGAGTGCAGATGGCGCGCATTATGGCGCAGCTGTGGGGTCAACAAAAGGAGCCCCGCTTTTTGCTGTTAGATGAGCCTACGAGTAGTCTGGATCTGGCCCAGCAGCAAATGCTGTTGCAACAAGCAGCCAATCTGAAACAACAGAATATTGGTGTTCTGGCCATCCTGCACGATCTCAACCTGGCCCTCCAGTTTGCTGACCAAATTCTTTTCCTCAAGAAAGGAAAAACCGTAGCTTATGGAAAGACGGAGGAGACGGTGACCGAGCGTGTCATTGAAGAAACCTACGAACACCCGGTGCGCCTGATTCGGGACGGGGACCACCGTATAGTGGTCCCAGGCAAGATAGGAGCATCACCCTACATTTCAGATGCACCCACTACTACGTGGTGCCGGAGCTGTCCGGCCCTGCAACCCAATAAGATATTGAAATCGAACCCCACTTTTTCACAACTAAATAGCATGCCTTATGGAAAATTTAACGATAACTGATACCACCGATATTTCCCAGATCAAGCAAGCTTGGCAACAGGTACAAGAACAGCAGCCGGGCATCCGTATCCGTGAGGCGGCCCGCCAGCTGGGGTTATCGGAAGGCCAGCTACTGGCTACTCAGGTGGGACAAGAGGCCAAGCGCTTGCTCCCCAACTGGTCTGCCCTACTTAAGCGCTTACCTGAGCTGGGCCGGGTGATGTCGCTCACCCGCAACGATGCCTGCGTGCTGGAGCACAAAGGAGCTTTTGAAAAGGTGAATGTATTTGGTGGGGGAGACCACCACATGGCCGTAGTGCTGGGCCCCATCGAAACCCGGGTATTCCTCAAGTCCTGGTATGCCGGGTTTGCCGTGCACACGGTAAAGGGCGACCGCGAGCTGACGAGCCTGCAGATATTCGACCACGAGGGGCAGGCCATCACCAAAATTTTCCTGCAGCCTGAGAGTGACCGGGAGGCGTACGAAAAGCTGCTGACCGATTTTACCGATCCTTCACAGGATCCCGTATTCGCTATGGCACCGTACGCACCGGCTACGTACACGGAGGAGGTAAACCAGGACGCTTTCCTGACCGACTGGGCTAACCTGAAGGATACGCACGACTTCTTCCCCATGCTGCGCAATCACAACGTACACCGTTACCATGCCGTGGAGCTAGCGGAGGGCAAGTTTAGCTACCGCATCAAGGTGGAGAGCGTAGAGGCTATGTTAGAGCTGGCCTCCAAGGAGAAGCTACCCATTATGGTATTTGCCGGTAACCGCGGCAACTTGCAGATCCATCAGGACAAGGTGCGCACCATCCGCATGCTGGAACGGGGCCACAATGGCAAGGAGAAATGGCTCAATGTATTGGACCCGGACTTCAACATGCACCTCCGCATAGATATGGTAACGGATGTGTGGGTAGTGGTAAAACCTACCGAAGACGGGGATGTAACGGCCTTGGAATGCTACGATGCCAACCGGGAGTTGGTGGTACAGTTCTTTGGCTTGCGTAAACCCGGTCAAAATGAGTTGACCGATTGGCGGTCTTTGGTGGCAGATTTGCCTCGGCTATGATTTCAATGGGCCATCCCGGTAGCACGGGATGGCATTTTTTGTACTTAGGAATTCCTATGCCTAAGCTGAAAGGAGATGAGTCTACCCTTTTGGAACAGGAATTCTCAGACCATCATATCGGATGGTTACATCTGCTCAGTCGAATCTATGATCTCCAGAATTTGTCGCATCAGTTCCCGGCGTAGGGGATCCAGGGTTACTGAGTTTCGGTTGCACATGATCGCCAAGGCAAAGGTGCCTTCTACGTCGGCTCCCATATAGCTGGAGAACCCTTGGTTGTTACCAAAGTGGTGAAAAGAGTGTAACTGGTCGCTGTCGGGGGGCTGGTTGAGTACATAGAAACCCAGACCGTAGGAACCTTGAGTGCCATCCTCCAGCACCGGTCTGGTCAGCATACGGTCGAAGTTTTCTTGATTCAGGAGCGGCTCGGGTGTGTTAGTATCCATCGATTGCTGGATGTGGGTGAGGACCCCCACCAAATCACTGGGGGTGGTCCAAAGGCCCGCCGCAGCCATTTGAGGGTACACGTGGTATTCGGCGCGCAGCGGTTTGCCGTTGTCCTTGTACCCAAAGGCAATTCTTTGCTCTTCCTGGGGCGTCAAGGCGGTACTGAAGAAGCTGGACTTCATTCCACAAGGCCCGAAAATCTGGCGCTGCATTTGGGCTTGAAAGCTGCCCGCTTCCGTATCCAAAATGGCTTTCTGCAATACACAATACCCACCCCCCGAGTAGGAGAAGGTGGGGTTGGGGGGGGCTTTCACCTGAATTTTAGGCTC
>DMST01000302.1:0-41883 GCA_003454975.1 Cytophagales bacterium
CTATGCGGAGTCTGGCCGCTACGGAGTTTACCGGCTTTGTACTGCGCAGTAAGGAGGCCTCCGAAACGCTGGCCGACATAGCCAACTACGCCGGCAATTATCAGCTAGCCGATGACTACCGGCAGCGGGTATTGCGGTATCAGGAGCAGCTGGCGCGGGAAGATCTGCAGCTGCTACGGGAGCGGTTCAACTTTCAACTGCAAGCGGCCGAGGCCCGCTACGAAAAGGAACAGCAAGCTACTCGCTATGAGCGCTGGTTGGTGGCAGGTGTGGCCCTGGGCATCTTTTTGATTCTGACTTTTTTGCTAGGGGCCTGGTACAAAATGCAACGCAGCCGGGAGGCCCACCAGGAAAACATCCTCCGGATGATACAGGAGCAGAACCATCAGCTGGAAGAGAAAGTGGAAGAACGTACCCTAGCCCTGCGGGAAAAAAACACCCGGCTCAACCACCTGTCGCGCTACAAAGAAGAACTCACCCACATGATAGCCCATGACCTAAAGAACCCCCTCAACATCATACTAGGACTGTCAGAAGATCCCAAATGGGGGCGCAAGTCGCAAAGTATCAAGGAAGCAGGGCAGATGATGCTGCAAATGGTGACCAACATGCTGGATGTGCAAAAGTTTGAGGAGGCCAAAATGCAGTTGGAAGCCCGGCACTTGCGCTTGCACGACTTGGTGAGTAAGGCTGCCGAGCAGGTAGGCCTGCTGGTGCAGGCTAAAAGCCTGAGCCTGAAAAATGAGGTGGATCCAACCCACGTTATTCACGGAGACGAAGGGCTACTCATTCGCATTTTCTTGAACCTTTTTACCAATGCTATTAAATATTGTGACCCCGGAGGGCAGATCAGGGTGGAAGCCTTAACTCTGACGGGGGGACGGATAGAGGTGAGCGTGCAAGACGATGGGCAGGGTATGGATGCGGAGAGCCGGAAGCATGTGTTTGATAAATACTTCCAGGCCAAGGCCCGTAAGTCGGGCAAAACCCGCTCCACCGGGCTGGGGCTTACCTTTTGCCAAATGGCCATTGAGGCACACCAAGGCTCCATCCGCGTAGACTCTGCCACCCACCTAGGCACCCGGTTTATCTTCGATTTGCCAGAAGGCCACGTCTCGTCTCGCGATTCGGAGATGGCCGAAACGCCGGCTGACTTCTCACCCCCAATCCCGGTAGCCCTGGGTGCCGGAGACTGGACACAACTAGGTGACCTCCCCGCACGCTTGCGGGCTACACCCATGTACAAGGCCAAGGTGATCCGCACGCTGTTGCAGGAAGTACCTGCCAACTCACCCACCCTGGCTGCCTGGAAGGAGGCTCTGCTCCAGGCCGCATCGTACTACCACGAGGAGCGATACCAAGCCCTACTTACACCTATGGCATAGGATTCGAAATTCGGGGTTGGCCAAGAAGGGTTTTGGGTCGACGCCAAAGACCATGGTTGGGTAAAAAGAGGGAGCCTGATGAGAATAATTCAATTGCCAACTGTCAATTCTTAATTGCCAATGACCCAAAGAGGGATGACATCTGGTTCGCAGGAGGGGTTGTATTTGGTTAGCAAGGTGGGGTGCATAGGGTGGGTATTCTGATTTATAAAATGCTGATAGTCAGATTTGTATGTGAATATAGGCTGCCGGTGAAGGGTGGAGTTCTGGGTGCAATGGAGTTGTATGTGTGGGATAGTATTGGGTAGCTTTCTATTCCGAAGGGTGGCCGCGGTACCCTGGGCAAAAGTGAAATTAGGTTATGAAATACATTCTTTTAAGTCTGAGCTTTTTGTGCTTCGTGGGCATCAGTTTGCCGGCCTGGGGACAGGTAGACTCGCTGGTGCAACAGCTGGATGTAGCTACCCCGGCGGAGATGCCGGGCTTGCTCAATGAACTGGCATGGCAGCTCCGTAATGCGGATGCTCAGCAAGCTACGGAATACGGTCTACAAGCCATAGCGGCGGCTGAGGCCCTTGGGGATGTGATTAACCTGGCCAAAGCTTACAGTTTTACGGGGGTGGCCTATCGCAACCGAGGGCTGTACCCGGAGGCATTGGACTACTACACCCGAGGGTTGGAGCAGGCCTTGAAAACGAACGACCGGGAGCAACAGTGCTACGGCTATTTGAACCTGGCCAACTTGCACCTGTACCTGAGTGGGTTGGATGTTTCTCAGCAATACCTGGAGACCTTACGGCCGATAGCCGAGAACCTAGGTAATCCTGGTATTCTGGCGTACTACCACCTCAACTACGGCCGGATACAGCTGGGCCTGGAGAACCTGGAGGAGGCCCGAAAGCATGTACAGCGGGCACTGGCTATCCGTCGGCGGTTAGAAGATCAGGAGGGCCAAAGTGTTTGCATGAAGTATTTGGGCGATATCTACCTGGCCCAAAAGTATTTTCGCCAGGCACAGCTATCGTACGAAGAGTCGCTCTTGCTCAACGATATTGAAAGTGATGTGGACTTGTATGCTTCCAATCTGAACGGGTTGGCAAAGGCTTACATTCATCAAGATGCCTGGACGGTAGGAAAGGAGTATGCCCAGAAGAGTTTTCGAACGGCTAAGGAGGCTGGCTTTGTTTTGCGGGCCAAAGAGGCCTCGGCTACGTTGGCCGAAATCGCCCACCACGTAGGGGATTACCAAGCAGCCGATAGCATTAGAAAAATAGTAGTAGCCTACCAGCAACAGCTGGCGTTGGAGGATTTCAAACACCTAAGTCACCGGTACAACTATCAGCTACAGGCGGCAGAGGTGCAGTACCAGCAAGCCGAAGAGGCACGGCAATACCAGAGCTGGCTTATCCTGGGTATCACGGGGGTAGGGGCGGTCATTTTAGCCATTGTGTTCATTACCTGGCAGCTCATCTACCGCCGGCGGGCGGCCTACCAAAATGAAATGCTGGCCATGGTACGGGCCCAAAAGGTAGAGCTGGAAGAACGCGTGATGGTGCGTAGCAAGGAGCTGATTGATAAGAATGCTAAGCTGAGACAGCTGTCCCGCTACAAGGAAGAGCTTACCCACATGATTGCCCACGACCTCAAGAATCCGCTCAACATCATACTGGGGCTTTCAGAAGACCCTAAGTGGGGCAGAAAATCGGAAAGCATGAAAGAGGCCGGGCAAACGATGTTGCAAATGGTGGGCAATATGCTGGACGTGCAGAAGTTTGAAGAGGCGCAAATGGAACTGGAGTGGGTACACTTGCGGCTGCATGATCTGGTGGGCCAGGCAACGGGCCAGGTGTTTCACGCCTTGCAGGCCAAAAGCCTCATGCTGCAGAACCAGGTGCCTCAGGATTGTATGGTGCAGGGCGACGAAGGTTTGATTCTGCGGGTTTTCATGAATTTGTTTACCAATGCCATCAAGCACTCTTCGCTGGGTGACCTGATTACCGTGGAGGCATCCATTTCGGAGGATGACCGCATTACGGTATCGGTCATTGACCAGGGACAGGGTATGGACGCTTCCCAGATCGCTAAGGTGTTTGACAAGTATTATCAAGGAACGGGCGAGGTGAGTGTGAAAGGGCGCTCCACCGGACTGGGGCTCACCTTCTGTCGGTTGGCGGTTGAGGCCCATGGGGGTGCCATTCAGGTTACCTCCTCGCCTAACCAGGGGGCTCGCTTTACCTTCGATCTCCCCCAGGGGCAAGTGGAAGCGGTTCTTCCCAGGACCTCGGAGATGGCTCCCTCCGCCGTACTCTCTGCCGAGCTCCCCTCATTACACGCAACTGACTGGCAGCACTTGGGCGATTTGCCAGAACGTCTGCGCCAAACCCCATTGTACGAAGCACGGGTCATACGTAGGCTGCTCAAGGAAATTCCTGATGAGCCCCCCTACCTAAGCTGGAAGGCTGCTGTACTGCAGGCGGCTTCGCATTGGGACCAGAATCGATATGTGCAATTATTAACGCCAGACTCACCGTAGCGCTGGCGTTATACAAGACTTTATATAATGGAAAACTTCACTTCAACTATTTTGGTGGTCGATGACGACTACAACAATATGGAGGTCATTATCAATTTATTCGAAGATCGGCCTTACAACATTTTGTATGCTCCCAACGGACAACGCGGGTACGAAGTGGCCATGACAGAACTACCCGACCTCATCATATCTGACTGGGCCATGCCCATCCTAAACGGGATTGATTTCACCCTGAAATTGAAAGCCACCCGGGCCACTAAGGACATTCCGGTGGTGATTGCCACCGGGGTGATGACCAGCGCCGAGGACCTACAAGAAGCATTGGAGGCGGGTGCCATCGAGTACATTCGTAAACCCTTCAATGCCCTGGAACTTCAGGCGCGGGTGAATGCCGCCCTCGTTCTGAGCCAAAGCATGCAGGAAATACGGAAGAAAAACGACGAAATAGGGGCCCTGCTAGAGAAAGAAAAGGTGCTGATGCAGGAGCAACTAGACCACAAAGACCGGGAGCTGAGCATACAGGCGGTGCATACTCAGGAGAAGCAAAGGATGCTTTCTGATATGCTGAATAACCTGCAGGACATGGGCAAAGCCGAAGGCATTCAGCACGCCGCTTCGTTCAAGAAGCTAGTCAAACAGCTCAAGCATGCCATCGATAGTGACAATAGTGACGATCATTTCCTGAAGCACTTTGAAGGAGTGCACCCTCAGTTTTTCAACCGTATCCACGAGCTCAACAGTACCCTTACGTCCAATGAGCTCAAGCTGTGTGCGTATGTAAAACTGGGTATGAACAACAAGGAGATGGCAAACCTGTTCGGGATAGAAGTGGGCTCCATAAAAAGTAACATCAATCGACTCAAAAAGAAGCTGGAGCTGAGTGCCGAGGACAACTTTCGCCAGGTAATTATGAATCTGAGATAAGGAGACCTTAACTGATTAAAAACAAGACTGCTTATGATAAGATTCAAGATCCTGTAGAAAGAGCGATGGAGGAGATCAAGGTAGTGTTAGGATCAAAGGATGCGGACGCTTGTTGGGGCTGGGCTTCGGAGGCTGGGAACAGAAAAGTAAACCGTGAGCCTACCCCATGAGAGCTTTCCAAGGAGATTTTCCCTCCCATGTACTCTATCGTTTTGGCTACCAGGTAAAGGCCCAATCCATTGCCTACGCTGCCTTCTGACCCCCGATAGAACATCTCGAAGGCTTTGGTTTGTACCTCAGGCAACATACCACAGCAATTGTCCCACACTTCTAACACCACCTGATCTTCCTGTTCAAAGACCCGGATGTTGATCTTCGGCGGAGCTGTTTGGCCCCGCTGGCGGTATTGCCAGGAGTTCTCCAATAGGTTTTCTAATACCACCCTCAGCAGATGCCCTTCCGTCTTCCAGGGTTGGCTGAGGCCGCTGGTGTTGAGGTGTATATTCCAGTTGGCCTCCGGATACCGCTCCTGTATCGCTTGTTGTACCAGCGCTATCAAAAAGGCCACATCTACCTCACCCGTGTATTTACGGGCATTGATGATTTGGTGGGCCTGCAATAGCTTGCGCAAGAGCACCTTCATGCCTTGTGCGGTGTCAGTTACCTTTCCGAATAGCTCCTTCGCCTCAGGGCTTTTAATCACCTCTTCGGCCAACAAGGCCAGCCCTTCCAGGCTGGTGATGGGCCGGAGTAGGTCATGGGAAGACCGATACAGAAAGGTATCCAATTCCTTGGTGAGCTTGGTCAGCGCTTTGGTGCGTTCCCTAACTGATGATTCTAACGATCCGTTTAGTTCCAGCAAGCTTTGGTTCATATCCCGGATACGGGAATTTGCCTCGCTCAAATCCTTTTTTTGCTGGTCAATCAACCGATTCTGACGAGCTAGCTCCTCAACTTGGGACGTCATCTCCAGATTGCGAAACCGTAGCTGGAAACTGTTGATCACCTGCTGGCTCAATACCTGCAGGGCAAATACTTGCTCTTGGGATAACTTCTTCGGCTTCTGGTCTAGCACACATAAGGTGCCTAGCTTATATCCGTCCGGTGTTTCCAGAGGGATGCCTGCATAGTACTGCAGATTTGTATCGCCATGCACCAGGGGATTGTCTGCAAATCGTTCGTCATCCCGCATATCCGGAACTTCGAACAAGTCATCCTCGAAAATAGCCAGGGTGCATGGGGCATATTCTCGCTGTATCTCGCGCACATCTATTCCCGTCAAAGCCACCGACCACTGCCGATCTGCATCCAGTAGTGAAATCAGAGAAATTGGGGTATCGGCAATCTGTGAAGCCAACTCCACAATCTGCTGGTAGCCATCGTCGATGGGTTGATCTAGTAGCTGATACCGATGTAGTGCTTTGACCCTTTCGGTTTCATTTTCAGGATAAGGAATGGCAGACATAGTGGTTTCGGTGGATTGTGTCTTATCGTGGATAACCTATTGTATCGGCTTTGGTTCAGGGCATTGCTAGGTACTTGGTTCTTTTCCTACAATATCAGAGTATTTTATCCTGTCCAGTACTAGTTATACAGAAAAGGGTTAGAAATTAATACAAAGGGGTTCTGTGAGTAGGGTTACATAAATGCGAAGGATTGGTACCTACCTGACACTCTAAGCCTTTCACACGCAGCCGCCGACCTTTTTTTTGCTATCTGGGGTTGGCCTTATGGATGAACTAAGAAAGAAACACTATGAAATTATCGGTAGGGCAAAAGGCCCCTGAGTTTAGGCTAATTGATGCCAACGGTGATACTGTTGATCTGCATGCCATGCGTGGGCAAAAGGTGTATGTCTCCTTCTTTAGGAATACAGCTTGTCCCTTTTGTAACCTACGGATAATCAAACTCACCAAAGCTTTACCCCAATGGCAAAAGGAAGGCTTGCAAGTGGTATTCTTTTTTGAATCACCTAACCGGATTATCAAACGGAGCACCTTTTGTGATACCCTGCCCGGAGTACACCTGGTCGGTGATCCTGACAGAGCGGTTTATAAGAAATATGGGATTACTTCATCCGTACTTAAATCGATCCGGACGGTCTTCAATCGAGAAAACCGGAAAGATCTTAAGGATATCAAAGAAAGAGGGTTGCGTAATTTAGGATCGCAGAAGGACAATGATCGTACTCTGATTCCGGGTGATTTTCTGATAGACGAGACGGGTACCATTGTGAAAACGTTCTACGGCAAGGATATCAATGATCGGATCCCCATGGAGGAAATTGAAACCTTTGTACAAACTCGCTCCGGTCTTAGCAAAGCCTCCTGATTGATTACTCCTTATCGTTATTTATCATATTGGACGCTTATACCGAGCGTCCCTTTTTATTTAGGAGTGGAGTAGGATGAGGCCCCAAGTGTTGTATAATTGAACAGCCAAAACAAGTTGAGTGCGTAGGGCCGGGGTCTTCATATTTCCATGTTCTTTGGCAATTCTGCTATGCTTTGCCTGTTCGCCAACGGCTCCTCGTGAGCCAGAGGGGGATGCTGTGCCTACCGCTTCCCGGGTACTACAAATAGACTCTGGGTACGCTATTCAGTATTCTCGTGAGCCATCTCACCCTGCTCAGGTGACGGAATCCCAAGATACCTTACCTACTGGCAAGGTATTGCCTGTATCTATGAAGGCCTTGGTAGAGGATATTTCACCCAGACGGCTTCAGGTGCGCCGCGAATTACTAGGGCCGGATCCCTTTTATGCAGAACCCATGGTCCAAGCGCCAGAGTACTTGTATGTACCTGAAGATAGCTGGTCTGCTATGCCTGCCGCCCGTGTGTTTGGGGACCAAAGACTTACCATCAACGCCGTAGAACCCGATACCAGCTACCCCTTTCGTGTGCCTGCTCCTGTAGAGATGAGAGAGGGAGGGGTGGTAACCAACACGGCCTTGAATATGATCAGGTTGGGCCTACGAGAAGGAATGCCCTCGGACCTGGTGTCAGCTTGTTTTGTAGACCAGCAAGGAGATGTATGGGTGGCCAGCAATGAGATTCCCATTTTTCGATACGATGGACACCGCCATTTCCCCATTGGTGAAAAAGAGGGCTTCCCCTTGAAATCCGTGACGGGCATAAGCCAAGATTTATCTGGCCATCTGTGGTTCGTTTCTGCTAAAGAGGGAGTAGTCAGATTTGACGGATTTCACTTTCATCACTATTTCAATCCGTACCCGCTTACTTCCTATGCTCGCGATGTATTGGTAGATGATGAGGGGGCTGTTTGGATTGCTCTGAGCGATGGCTTGCTCCAATATACTCAAGGTGCCTTTCACTTTTATTCGCTGGGTGGGGCATCCTGTCTCAAGCTTTTCAAAGACCAGGACGGGAGCTTACTGGTTTCTACCCTCAATCGGGGAATTATCAGATATGCTGCGGGCAACTTCTTTTGCTTACCAGAAGATGTTATGCCGCGTTTCAACGTAGTCAGTGGTTTTTGGCGCCAGCCAGGCGGTCCCTTGTGGATGTCCCAGTATGGCAAAGGGGTGGTCAAATGGCAACAAGATTCGGCTTGCTTCTTTACTATGGCTACGGGCCTGCCCTCCAACAAAAATGGTTTCTTAGTAGGAGATACCCGGGGTACCGTATGGGTAGGCAATGATGACGTGGGGCTGTATGGAATTGATGCCGAGACGGACGGCATCATAAAGCCCCAAGGGCTAGAATCCTTCAGTTTTCGGTTCTACTCGGAAGACCCTAAGGGTAACCTTTGGCTGGGTAGTTTGGGCTACGGAATATTCCAATTTAGCCCGCAGGTATACGAGTTTCTGGAGCAGTTTGGTAGTGAAGCCTTGAAGGCTACCTGGGATATGGTAGAAACTGACCCCGGCACCCTGTGGTTGGTTACCGACGGTGATGGAATTTTGCGATGGAAAGAGGATGAGATTGTCCAATATACCTTTCCAGAGAACCCGGGTTGGGACCACCTGACCACGATTGCTGAGGATGCGCGTGGCCATTTGTGGATGGGGCTAACGCAGGGGGGGCTTGTTCAATTTGACGGCCAGGACTTCTGGTACTACGCCCTAACGGGTATGCAGGCTACCGATCTGCTTTGGGATGGGCAGGACCGCTTGTGGATCAGGAGCAAGGATAATAGGTTATTGGTATGGGAAGATGGAGTGCTTTCTCAAGTAATGGTAGACCACGTATCTCCTGCTTTTTTGTGGTTGGGAAACCTGGCGCTTGGCGAAGGCAGGGGAGAAATTTGGGTGCCACATAATTTGGGGTTGTTGCACATTGACGGACAAACGGCTACCTATTTGTCGGCACGAGAAGGGTTGTTTGCCCCAGATGCCTACACCATAGCCAAGGGTGCTGAGGGCACTTATTGGTACAGTAGCCAGCAAGGCATTTCTTCCATAAAAGATGGAGTTGTGTCCTACATACCCTATGCACAAACCAATACCTCCCGAATACCCTTTTCGATGACGGTTGATCAAAACTACCGGGTCTGGATAGGTAGTAATCAAGGTCTTGCTTCAGCCCTGGTTACAGATAGTACCGCCCGCACGATCCACTTGCCTACCGACCATCCCTTGCAACAGAGTACAAAGGATGTACTTATCCGGAAGTTGCTAAGTACGAGTGATGGAGCCATTTGGGGATCCTCACTTAGTGTTTTATTTCGTTTCTACCCATCTCAGGAGAATCTGCACTCCTCTCCACCCAAACCCCAATTGGCATTCGTACAAGTAAACGAGCAAACCTTATTGCCAGCGGGAGGAGAAGAACGGGCTGATAAAAGAGTCAGGTTTGACAGTGTTCAGGCCTATTCAGGAATTCCCTATGGAGTATCCTTACCACCCCAAGAGAATCACCTTACGTTTGGTTTTCGGGCCGGAAATGGCGAATCCCCCCTGAAGCTTAGGTACCGGTATCGGATGGCAGGATTGGAAACCGATTGGAGTCAGCCCTCACCCGGCGCTAGGGCAGAATACAGAAGCCTGCCTTCAGGCAATCACACCTTAGAAGTACAAGCCAGCTTAGTCAACGGACAGTGGAGCTCCACTACCCAGTATGCTTTTGTGATCCGATCCCCATGGTACCAAACCCCTTGGGCTTATATCGGCTACATAGTGCTGTTTTTGGGATTGGTATGGCTCGGTTTTCGGTGGCGGGTGAGCGCTTACCGCAGGCAGGCAGACCAGAAAGCTCGTTTGGCCCAGTCAGAATTGACTGCCCTAAAAGCACAGATGAATCCCCATTTTATTTTCAATGCCTTGGGGTCCATTCAAAAGTATATTCTTAAAAACGATCCTGAACAGGCCAATGAATATCTAAACAAGTACTCGCGTTTGATGCGGCAGATTCTCGACCAGTCTGGCAGATCATTGATCACCCTGAGCGAGGAAGTGCAGACCATACAGAATTACATAGACTTGGAGCAGCTTAGGCTTTCACACAAGTTCTCCTACCAGATACAGGTATCTCCCATGTTAAAGCCTGAGCGGGTACGGATCCCCTCTATGGTCATACAACCGTATATAGAAAATGCTATTTGGCATGGCCTGTCACCACTAGAGCGTGCCGGCCAGTTATTGGTTTCCTTTGTTCCTCAGGATGATACGTTAGTGATTTCCGTGGAAGATAACGGCGTAGGGAGGGCAATGGCCGCCATGGCCAAAACGCGAAAAGACGCCTCAAAAGGATCGAAGATTACCCAAGACAGGTTGGATCGGCTCAGTCAAACTACCTATCAGAACATGAAGACTTCCTTGGTCATTGAAGACCTGAAGCATGCCGAAGGCCACGCTAGGGGTACCCGGGTCGTGATCCGGGTGCCGCTGGATATCATCGCATAAAAAAAGCGAACCCCACTACAGGGTTCGCCATCTATATATAGTCATGTAGGTGAATTATTCATTCACTGCTTCCAGCACTTTGTGCATGCTCATGGCCTCTTCTACCATGCGCTTGCTCCCGATATACAATGGGGCGCGCTGATGTAATTCTGTAGGATCAATTTCTACAATGCGGTATTCACCGTTGGTAGCCATACCCCCGGCTTGCTCTACGATGAAGGCCAACGCATTGCACTCATATAATAAACGTAGCTTACCGTTTGGCCGGTTTTCCGTTCCCGGATATATGTAAATACCGCCCTTCAACAGGTTGCGGTGAAAATCAGCAACCAAGCTGCCGATGTATCGGGCCGAATACCGTCGTTCTTTACAAGTCTCAATGTACTCTCGAGTTCCCGGATAGAAATCGTGCCAGCCACCTTCGTTGATGCTGTATATTTTCCCGTCTTCTGGAATGGTCATCTCCGCATGCGATAGGAAGAACTCTCCTAAAGACGGTTCGTAAGTGAATCCGTGTACGCCATGGCCGGTGGAATACACCAGCATGGTAGAAGAACCGTACAGTATATAGCCCGCGCCAATCTGCTCCGTGCCTTTCTGCAAAACATCCTCCTCTAGGACCGGTCCACCTACCGGAGATTTTCTACGGTATATCGAGAAAATAGTACCTATGGATACGTTGACATCAATATTTGAGCTGCCGTCCAGAGGATCCATCGCGATTACATACCTGCCTTGGCTGTTCTCCAAGTCGATGATCTTCTCATCCTCTTCGCTTACGATAGCACAAACCTCCCCGCCATTTCGGAAAGCGCGAATAAATCGGATGTTAGCAATCACGTCCAGCTTCTGTTGCTCCTCGCCTTGCACATTTTGACTGCCAAAAGCGCCCGAAACATCCAATAAACCCGCCCGGCTAATTTCTCGGTGTACTAACTTTGCCGCAAGGGCGATATCTCGCAGCAGTTGAGACAATTCGCCCGTAGCAAAGGGGAATTCATCTTGTTTCCGCTTAATGAAGCGGTCCAATGTGGTTCCCACGGGGTGACCCAAATTATTTTTTGTCATGTGTAAAAGTGCTTTGCGTATAACAAAGGTAAATAAAACCTTGCTGAAAAATGCCTTTTTAAGCACGTTAAAACGTTTGCATTAATGAAAGTATTCAAATTTGGTGGTGCTTCTGTTCGGCATGCTGATGCCGTTCGCAATATCTGCCATATTATAGAGCAGTACCCTGATGAAACGCTGGTGGTGGTAGTGTCCGCCATGGGGAAGACGACCAATGCGCTAGAGAGACTGCTTGCATTGGCCCATAGAGGAGAAGCCTTGGATCCCGAGTGGCATGCTTTGGTAGAATACCATGCACAAATTGTAGAGGATTTATTCGGTGAACCCCGGGAAGATTTGCTCGATCCCTGGTGGAAATCCTTGAAGGAAAGATGTGCCCAAGCCCCATCCTTGCCCTTTAATCAAGCCTATGATGCCATAGTATCACATGGCGAGCTCATCTCTACGCATATCATTGCGGCCTATTTGGAACGGCGGGAGGTTTCCGTAGCCTGGTCGGATGCACGTGAATATGTGCATACGGATGGGGTTTTCCGAGACGGGACCGTGGATTGGGAAGAGACCGAGAGGAACTGGAAGTCCCTGGCTTCTGATACTTCCCGAAGGATTATTATGACCCAAGGTTTTATCGGGAGTTCCCCCGAAGGCCACCCTACCACTTTGGGTCGGGAGGGGTCAGATTTTTCGGCGGCCATCATTGCCGCCTGTTTAGACGCAGAAAGCGTGACTATTTGGAAGGACGTGCCCGGCATCCTCAATGCCGACCCTAAAAGGTTCAATGAGACGGTTCAGTTCGATTCACTCAGTTACCAAGAGGCTGCGGAGATGAGTTACTACGGGGCTTCGGTGATTCACCCCAAAACCATCAAACCATTGGCTACCCATCGCATTCCGCTTTACGTAAGGTCTTTCGAAGACATGTCTTTGCCCGGTACCGTTATCGGCGATGTAGAGGATATCTCCTTACCAGCTACCTACATCGTAAAGGACAATCAGGCGCTGATCCGGTTTGGCTTAAAGGAGTTTACCTTTGTGAATGAGGAAAACCTAAGCCGTATTTTTCAGGTGGTAGACAAGCTACGGATTCGGATTCGGATGATGCAAAACTCTGCCATATCCTTCTCCATCTGCATTGATAATCGAGAAGACCAAGTCCGATCACTACTTCGCGAATTGCAGAGCCAGTTCTTTATATCGGTACATCAATCGGCTAGCCTACTTACCATCAAAAACTATCAGGAAGAGGATATCCTCCGGATGAAAGAGGGTAAAGAAGTGCTCCTGGAACAGAAAACTGAGCGCAACTTCCAAATGGTATACCGCTAAAAAGAAAAACGGGCGAGTCCTTGCCCTCGCCCGTTCGTATTGCGCCCCGTAGCTTGCCTTATTGGTGGCGCAATGACTTGGTGGGGTTAGAAGCTGCCGCACGAATGGATTGTGTGCTTACGGTTGCTAGGGCAACCAACATGACTACGAGTCCTGAAATTAGAATCGTAGTCCATGAAATCTGAGTGCGATAAGGGAACTGGCCTAGCCACCAGTCCATGGTGAAGTATGAGATAGCCCCACCAATCACAAAGGCAATAAGTACCAGCTTGGAGAAGCTAGTAGAGAGCAGCATGACTACTTGGGTATTGCTAGCACCTAGCACCTTACGAACGCCAATTTCGCGAATGCGAGACTGTGTAGCATGTAGCGCCAGTCCAAAGAGGCCTAACATACCAATGATCACAGCCAACATGGCAAAGTTGCCAAATACCCGCCCTAGCCGGTCTTCCTCGTCATACTGAGCCTTGAAGTTTTCACTTACCCAGTTGGCTGCCAGTGGATATCCTGGGTTGTAATATGAATTTCTCTCTTCTAGCCAGGCCAATGCTTCCTCCTCTTGGCCAGAAGCTACTCTTATGCTCAATCGGGCATCATTGTCAATGTTGATGTGGAATATCACCGGTGTGATTGGAAATTTGGCATTCTCGAAGTGAAAATCCTTCACTACCCCCACAATTCGCCCATCGTGTCCACCATATCGCAACGGAGCATTGATGGCCTCTTGGGCCGAGCCAAATCCCATAGTTTTGATGGCGTTTTCATTCAGCACGAAGGCCTCGGTGGAGTCAGTGGCCATGTTTTCGTCAAAGCTCCTCCCTGCCAGCAACTCCACTCCGTAGGTTTCCAGGAAATTAAACCCAACACCAATATTTGCTAATCGGAACTGCAATTGTATTTTTTCGCCATCCCGCTCGTAGTTGCCTGCTTGAGCATTCAGTAACCGTTCAGAGGGTAATAAGGTAGAAAGCGAAGCCTGGACAATCGCAGGACTTCTTTCCAAATCCGTGATGACTTCTTCCGAATTATCTCCAACCCACCAATCATCCAGGATGAGCACCCCTTGGTCTTCAAAAGCCAAATCGCGGGTCTTGAGAAATTCCAGTTGCTGATATACCACTCCCATACAGATGAGTAAACCGGTGGCTGCAGTAAACTGCCCTACTACCAGCACAGAACGAAGAGAGATAGAATTCCTGTTTTTCTTCGCCTCACTACCTTTCAAGATGGTAGCAGGATTGAACCTGCTCAGGAAGAAGGCAGGGTAGCTACCGGCCACTATACCTACCAGTACCGCTAGCGCTACCAATTGCAGGTAGTATCCCAGGTTTTCTGTATAGTTGACCGCTAGGGTTCCGTGAATCATCTGATTGAAATAGGGGAGAGCCAGTTCTACCAGAAATACGGCCAACACTAAAGCGATCAATGACATCACCATGGCTTCTACCAAGAACTGTCGGATCAGTAATTTTTTGTTCGCGCCAAACACCTTACGTAATCCTACCTCCATTTCTCGTTTAGCAGCGCGTGCCGTACTCAGATTCATGAAATTGATACAGGCAATCACCAGAATCAGGATAGCAATGGCAGAATACGTGTATACCAGATTGATATTACTATTCGGCTCTATCTCAGAGTCCAGATTAGAGTGTAGATGAATATCCTTCATTGGCCACCAGGTTAAGAAAGTCCCCTCGCTTGGTTTCCGGTTTGGGTTGGACATTTTAATGTCATTTCGGGCAGCCCAAGCCATCATTTGCCGATCAATGAAATCCGGCATTTGAGATTGCATGCGTTCTTGAGTAACCCCCTCATTCACCGTTACATAGGTGTAGTACATGTTGTTGTGCCAATTATCCTCCAGCGCTGCAGGACCGCCAATTAAGGCTACCCAAGTATCAAAGCTCACCAGAACGTCATAATGGAAATGAGCATTCTTGGGGGCATTAGCAATCACACCGGTTACTTCTACCGTGTTTTCATTGTCTACAGTCAGCTGCTGACCTACTGCATCCTTGGGGTCAGAGAAATATTTTTTGGCGGCATTCTCTGACAGCACAACCTTTCCCGGTCCGGTCAGTGCCTTATCTGGGTTCCCTTGTAAAAGCTCAAAAGAGAAAATATCAAAAAAACCAGGCTCTGCGAACAGGATCTCCTTTTCGATAAACTGCGTGTTTTCGTCCTTGGTAAACAAGAAATTTTCCACGGGGAATATCCGACAAGTGGCCTCAATGTCTTCCCCAAAATCCTCCTCTAGTAAAGGGGCAAAAACAGGAGCTACAGCTCCCAGGTGTAGGTTTACCTCTCCATCGGTTTCATTGATCCACTTTCTGGAAAGTCGGTAGGTCCGGTCAGCCTTTTCATGAAACGAATCAAAGCTCATCTCAAACTGGACAAATAACATAATCAGGATGGTAGCCGCCATCCCTACTGATAAGCCGATTATGTTGATAAAGGCATATACCCTAGACTTTTGCAGATGCCGCCAGGCAACGAGGAAGTAATTTTTGAGCATGACGCTTGGGGTTGTGTTTGTACTGGTCTTACCAAGCAGAATGCCAGAATTGTAAATTGCTGATTTCTAGATTTTTATGAAGCGCTGGGTCTTTTATGGGCTTGCCGTGCCGTCCGCTGGCGGACGGGTTTGTGCGCAGGAGGACGGTGCAAATTGGTCTGCTATGGGTTGGGATCCGAAAATTCCGGATTGGTCAAAAACGATTCGTCAGTTAGCGTTTCTAGGAAAGCAAGCAAAGCCGTTTTTTCCTCTTCAGTAAGCCCTAAGTTCACTTCGCCAGGGTTTCTTTCAGTATTGTTGGAAGCCTCTGTGATTAAAATATCCAACGTTTCACTGTATTGGATGTGTTCATTGTAATGGTCTAGCACTTCTTCTAAGGTCTGGAATCGACCATCGTGCATATAAGGTGCCGTAAGGGCAATGTTTCGTAAGGTAGGAGCCTTAAACTTTCCGTAGTCTTGGTCATCTCCTGTTACTTGTTCCAGACCGGAGCGTAATTCACCAACCCCATCCAGTCCGTTATTATGAAAACCCTGAAAATTAACATTAGATCCACTGGTGCGTGGCCCCAAGTGGCAATCGGCACAGTTAGCCCCTCTAATGCCATTTCTGGGATTAGGGTGGGTGCTAAACAATTGATATCCCTCCAACTCTAATGTTGTGAGGGTACCTTCATTTCTGAGATACTTATCAAAGCGAGAGTCTTTTGAGATAAGGGTTCTTTCAAATTGCCCAATGGCTTTTGCTATTCGCTCAGCAGTAATCTCCTCATCTCCAAATGCATCTTCGAAAAGGCAAGGGTAATCAGGATCAGCAGATAATTTTTCCACTGTAGCCTCCAGGGATTGATGGAGCTCTATCGAGTCCTCAATGGGTTGCAACGCTTGGTCTTCCAGAGAAGTAGACCGCCCGTCCCAAAAGAAACGTGAATCCCATAATAGATTCTGGAGTGACATAGCATTAAAGGTTCCTGGTGTCCCCGTGATGCCAGTGCTGAATTGTTTTCCATCCGTGAAGGCAAACTGCTGCTGGTGGCAGCTACCGCAACTCATGCTGTTATCGCCAGATAAACGAGTATCGTAAAAAAGTGCTCGCCCTAACCGGACGCCTTCATGGGTAGTAATATTTTCTTCAGGTACCTCGAATGGACCAAAATAGGAAGGGGCGTCTAGTGTGTAGACTCCGGTTGGCTCAGGATCTACTTCTCCTTCACAACTCAGAATGAGCATAGAGAGAGAAATTAGAAACACCAATTCATATTTATAGCAAAACGATACCACCTTTTCTAAGAACATTTTGTTACTAAACTGACACAGTCAATCTCTGTGTAGCTGTAATTTGGGACCAAATTTTAGCCCATACCTCCAATGCAACGAATTTTCATTGTAGCCTTGCTTTTTACAACGCTCACGGGCTTTGTCTCTTGTGCACAATCCTATGATGCAAAACTGGCCCAGCTATACCAAAACACTGTACCGGTGATTACGGTAGATAGTTTGGATGCATGGATGGCATCTCGCAACATTGCACTTTTGGATACCCGTCAATTGGAAGAGTATGAAATAAGCCATCTTCCGGGAGCTTCTTTTGTCGATTATGACGCGTTTTCACCTGATCAGATTACGGATTTGGATAGAAACCAACCTGTAGTAGTGTATTGTTCTGTAGGGTACCGTTCCGAACGGATTGGCGAGCAACTTCAGGAACTTGGCTTCTCAGAAGTTTACAACTTGTACGGAGGCATATTTCAGTGGAAGAATGAGGGCAAGATAGTTGTAGATACGGAGGGGCAGGAAACCGATAAAGTTCACACCTATAATAAACACTGGGGTAAATGGCTGACCAACGGAGTGAAAGTACACTGATCGTATTTGTAAAACGGCCTCAACTCGGTAAAGCCAAAACCCGATTGGCGAAAACAGTAGGAGACGAGAAAGCCCTAGAAATCTATAAGTTCTTGCTGCGCAGAACATTGGAAGTCATTCAGCCCCTTACAGTGGATATTCAGATACATTACGCCACCTCTCCGGAGCCAGGCGATATGTGGGAGCAAGCTGGGTTTGCCCGGTATTCACAAATAGGAGGGGAATTGGGAGAACGGATGCATCATGCCATTGCCAGTGCCTTTATACAGGGTTATAGGCGAGTGGTCATAATGGGTAGTGATTGCTACCAGTTAGAAACGGACACTCTACAGCAGGCATTTGAGTTGTTAGCATCTCATCGGGCTGTATTGGGGCCTAGTACCGATGGTGGTTACTACTTGCTTGGTATGACCCAGCTCTTCCCAGAGTTCTTTGTAAATAAGGAATGGAGCACCGAATCCGTAGGTGAGCAAACTGTGCAGGACTTCGATCGCTTGGGGATACCTTATTCTATATTACCCCCCCTTACGGATATTGATGAGGAAAGCGATCTCATAACCATTCCTTTGGAGCGCAGAGATAGTATTGGCATCTAAAGTAGGATGCCTTTGGTTGCGCGTACTCCCTATAAATAATATAAGGCATAAAAAAAGGCGGATATACCGCCTTTGTAGGGTTGTCTTATGAGTGCTTAGAAACCAACGCCAACAGTAAGTTGCCAAGCACGAAATATATTGTTGTCCTCAGATATTGCACTAGAGCTATTCACAATGTCAGTAACATTGGTGAAACCTTGCCGGTAACGCAAGTCTGCGGTAATCAATAGGTTTGCCAAAGGAATATCAGCCCCAACACCTACCAACAAAGCAGTTTCAAACAAATTGAATTCAGAGCTTCGGTTTTCCCGTGTAACGGCGGGAAAAACAGTAGGACCTATATTAAGGTATTGGTACGAGATGTTCTCAGAATACAGGTTGAATGTAAAGGCAGGTCCTACCAATAACTTAGGTTGAAAATTCCCAACAACTGGCGCATATACATTTGCCAACACAGGAATATCAATGTTATGAGTAAGAATGTTGCTTCCAGCATCTTCACCAGCATCTATATAAGAGATGCCAAAGTGACGATTGGATCCCAGCTGTAGATATTGAACTTCTACGCTAGCAGCCACTAATGGAATGATTCTATAATATGCAAAACCACCCCCACTATAGCCAATACGAGCTAAACCAGCAGGACCAGAGTCATTTGCGATATTAGATAGATTTATCCCTCCCTTAGGGCCGAAATAGAAACTTTTGGCGGTTAGTTGGTCTATATCCCCTTGGGCCAAGGCTGAAAAGGATAAGATCGTACTAAAAAGTAGGGCTAAGCCGCCACCACGGAGTACTTGTGAAATTGCGCTTCTGGACTTCATCGTTAAAAGCCAAAATGGTTTTATTGTAATGAAAAGAAGGTTTTTGCTTACACAACTTCACGCACTTTGGCTAAAAGTAGAGTTTTCCACAGTCCGATGCAAACGTTCGCAAAATTGTCCAAATCAAATTAGAATAGTTCAATTAAGCATCGGGTTAAGACAAAATTAAGAAACGAGAAATCGTTTTTTTATATTTTGATTTTACATCGTATAATTTTTATGTTGCGAGGGCTTACACACTTTGCAACCGATTTAAACACCAATCGCATTCAAATTTTTAAACCTCGTACCCTATGAAACGAACAAGACTGTTCAAGGTATTAGCCGTAGGTGTGCTAATTACCACGATATTTGCTTCCTGTACTGAGCAGTTTACCAGTCAGGATGCTCTCACATTGCAATCCAACTTTGACCGTGACCAAGTACTCTTAGAAGACTCTTTGCGCCGGGTTGCCGCAGAAGAGGATTTTGAGCGTGCTCTTATATTAGATTCTCTTCTCCGCGCAGGCGGCCGTATTAACTACGCCGTTACTGTTATTTCTGGGGCAAACTCCGGTACACGTTCTGGCCGTGGTGAAATTGCTGCAGGAGCAACTGTTACTGTTACTCAGCATGGAGTTACCACTACGGGAACTACCGATGCCGCGGGACAAGTTGTTTTCGATGACATGAGGGTAGGTAACGCAGCTGTGACTGTTTCTGCCACCGATCATACCTCCGCTGCTGTAATTGTAGATCTTACTCCAGTAGAGGCTACCGAAGGAGATGCTACTATCGATTACTCTAAAATTACTCGGAATGCAGCTACTATGGTTCCTTTGTTTCCTACGCAAGGAACAGGTACCGCTACTATCCAGGGTAGTGTTTGGGGTGAGACGGATTTAACTAACCAAGCTCAAGAAGGTATTGATGGTTATTCTGTGACTGCCTACATCAACGTAGACAACATGGATTCGGATTATTTCAGCCCTAGTGGATCAAACAACGCAGACGCTGCTGGCCGGATTATCCAAATCACCTATACTGACATCGCCCAAACAGTTACTACTGATGCGAATGGTGATTATTCTTTGACGGTTCCTGCTTCTGGCGAGGGCCTCCCTATCAGCATTGGAGTATCTGACTTTGCCGCTGACGTTACCTACTACGAAATTGTAGATGACGGATCAGGCAACGCTACTTTGGCTACTACCACTGAAACCCACATCTTTTCCCCTGATAACACTACTTCTACAGATATCGAGCAAGTTCCTGCTGCTTTCGTTTCTATTGAGGCTCCTACAGGTGCTGAGGAAGCAGGCAGTGGCGCAGCTGCAAATGCAATTGTAGAAGATGAAGGAGTTCTGGTTGCACTACGCATCCAAGATGTAGGTCGTGGTTTCACTCAAGAGCCTACTGTAGAGATCACCGGTGAAGGTTATGGTGCTACTGGTACAGTTAGTCTTACCCCTGAAGGGCGTATTGACAATGCTACATTGACAGCTCCTGGTCAGGACTATGACGAGTTCAATACTAATGTTGACCTTGTATTTGGCGGTAAAGATGCTGATGTAACCCCTGTTTTTGAGTTTACTCTCAACGATATGATGGGGCAAGGATATAGCTTAAGTGACGATGTTAATTATGGCAGTGTAACTGGAGCTAGTAGCATCAATGATATTCTTACCAATTCTGGTTCTGGTTATACAACCCAGCCTGCCGATGTTAGCATCGTAAATGACAACGGTTCCGGTACTGGAGCAGTTATCGACCCTATTGCTCAAATTTTTGTTGATGAGTTAACCGAGTCATCGAAAGGTAGCGGATACACCAACACTCCTTTGGCTACTTTCGCAGGCGGTACAGATTTCGATGATGAAAATCCTGATCCTGCGTACGCTGGAGTAGTGCTTGATTACGGTCCAGTAGTGAGTGTGACTTTGGATAACACATATGGTTGGGGAGAAGGCCCTTTCTCAAATGATAAAACAGATGATCCTACAGTAGACGTAGACGATGTAAACGGTAATAGCTATAACGTAAATACGGCAGCTGACATCGACGTTACTTGGGCATCTACTGGCGTTCTGCCAGAAGGTACCACCCTTCAAATCAACAACGGTGGCTCAGGATACATTGACGGTGAGGTTGATCTTACTTTCAGCGGTGCTGGTGCTTCTACTGAGACTGTTGTTTACAAGGTTCGCACCAACGGTGATGCCATTACCGAGATTGAAATCTTGAACACTACTGATGGTTGGGATCAAGACCAAACCATTACCATAGCCACGAGCGGTGCGGGTACTGGCGCAGATGTACAATTGGCTCCCAATACTATTGAGTATCGTGTTGCTTCCGTTACGTTCAATACTGGCGGCTCTTATCAATTCAATACGCTGACCCAAGACGAAATCGACGAATTTCAAGATGGATCAAACCCCTATGGTGGTGGTATCTTGGATAACGACATGCGCCTGTATGTAAACTCATCTACTGATGATTTCTTGTATACTTCTGACTTGTCTTTCAATCGTTGTGTAGCCTCCGTTTCTCTCATCAATAGTGGTGAGTATTTGGAAGGTCCTACTAGCCTTACTATTGACGCTCCTGCTGGGGCTGGAGGCTCTCAGGCCGTATATACCTTCGAATTGGATGGTTTCATCCAAGACTTAGTAATCACCGCTGGTGGTGCTGGTTATACCTACTCAGAGGACGGTAGCCTTTCTGTTGATATGTCGGGTACTTCATCTGATGATGATGATGCAGAAATCGATCTTTCTCCATTCGAATCTAACCTGAACTCTTGGGAACAAATCATGATCGATCCTTTGCTGACAGGCTTTACTGTTGAAGATGGTGGTGATGGATTCTTGGCTGCGCCTAATGTAAACGTGACAGTTCCTGGTTCTGCTGGGGAGTCTTATGGAATCGCTTCAGCTACAGTTTCAGGTGGTGCTGTTACTGCCGTGACTCTGAACGGTGGTACTTCTATCGAGTATAACTTCTCCGATTTGGGCAACCTCGATTTCTCTGGGGTTTCGGTTGATCTCGACATTTGGAAAGAAAATGGAACGTTGGTTGCCGTGTTTGCAACTGGTTCTGTTGTAGCTGTGAACGTTACTAACGGTGGCCAAGGATACGATGCCGCAGATCCTCCCACAGTGCGCTTTGTTACTGGTGGTGGTGACACTGGTGATGGTGCAGAAGGCACAGCTATTGTGGTAGACGGCCGTGTGGTGCGGGTTACTGTTGATGCGGGTGGTAGCGGTTATGATCCTACTAGTCCTCCCTCAGTTGAGTTCATTGAGCCTGATGATACTCCTGTTACTGGTAAGGCGGTAGCTATTATTGATGATAAGGGTGTCATCACAAGTGTATCATTACGTAGTGCTACTGATGATAACTGCTTTGATCCTTCATATTATTCTTCTAGTTACAGCTCAACTTCTACCACCGGTGAAGGGTACGAGGCAGTTCCTGCCGCTACAGTTACTCCTTCAGTAGCTGGAGTAGGTTCTGGCGCTGTTCTGGAAGTGTCTATCAACGACGAAGGTGAAGTATCAGGTATCGAAGTTATTGATGGAGGTTCAGGGTATGTAGGTGGTAACTGGTCAGTTAACTACACAAACACTCCTGGTAATGATGTAGATGTAAGCTACTATACCGTTACTAACCAGTCGAATGATAATGTAGTGTCTGGCAAGACGCACATTCGCAATATTCAAATTGGTACGGGTCGTACGCCTGACGGCAACTGAACCGGAACCGTTAATGATTAAGAAGAAAGGGTACAAGAGATACCTGGACCAATTGGTTCAGGTACTCTTTCTTCTAATTTCAATCCCACCCCTTTCTCCATTTTTTTGAATGATTGCAACTGTTACGACGGGTAGGTCTAGACCTGCCAGCCGTTTAGGGAAGCATTCGCTTGCCTTCGTACTGCTACTTTTCGTTGGAAGTGCTTTTCGATTTGCGACACCCTTGCGTTTCACCAACCCTACCGTGCAAGCTTTTACTGTTACCCTTTTAGAGGATACACAATATGCATTGCCTGATAGCTTGTTCGTTTCAGGATACTCTGATGATACGGGTGAAACATTAAAATCAGTTGTTTTTTATTCTCTGCCTACCTCAGGTACCGTCTATTTTGATGGGGAGCTTATTTCCAAAAGTGAATCCATTCTTTTAGATGGTTCTTCCTCCCTTGTCTATTCTCCGAATTCCAATTTCTATGGGCTTGATTCTGTGGGATGGTGCGGTATTACCTCAAGTGATGATACTACCAATATTACATTCTCTTTCTTTGAAGTAGAAGCAGTTAACGATCCTCCAATCGTACGAGATGCTGTTTATTTAATAGAAGAGGATAATTCCCTTTCCATTTCCTTATCCCAAGTCCTATCCACTGTATTTGAAGATATAGATGGTGACACTGCGTCCTCGGTACAACTTATTCAGGTGCCCCAAAATGGTAAGCTATCTGTAATAGTTGCAGATGATGTTGTAGACTTAGCTCTCGATAGTGTTTTTGATTTGTCTGGTGTAGACTCAATCCTATATGTGCCCAATGAAAATTATAATGGCACCGATAGGTGGGAATGGAACTGGTCAGACGGAAGCGCTTTTTCGGCATCTGGTGGGGAAGTAACAGTTACTATTCTGCCCACCGAAGACACCCCAAGGGTAGAGCCTATTTCTCGTGCTGGTAGTGAAAATGAATCTATTGCCTTAAATAGTAGTCTTTTTCAGGCTGCATTTTCCAATCCCGATGGTGGTGAATTGGAAACAATAGAGATTTCTGTTCTGCCAATAGAAGGTGAGCTTTACGTTGGTGACTCCCTATTGGCCATAGGGGATCAGTTTTCCATCATTGAAGGATTTGAAATAGTTTACATTCCTGAAAGTGGGTTTGTAGGGGCTGATAGTTGGACTTGGCTGGCAAACCCTGATGCCGAAAGGGTATTGGGTACAATAAATTATGTGATCTCCCTTCCCAATCAAGGGCCCCTTGTAGACGATGTGGATACGCTTACCCAAGAAGATACTCCAATTGATTTCCCAATTGGTTTATTCACTAGTACAGCCAATGACCCTGAAGGTGACTTAATTGATAGAATCGAATTCACATCTATTCCACGGAATGGAGTATGGACCTTCGGTGATTTATTTGGTGACACCCTGCAGGAAGATTCCATCTATCCTCTTTCGGAAATTTCCGTCGTTTCTTATTTACCCAAAGCGCACTTTTGGGGTGATGAGGAACTTGATTTCCGGTTATTCGATGTCAATAATAATCCTTCCAATTCTGCCACATTTACTTTAGTTGTAGAAGAGGTTAATGATCCTCCAGGTAGATTTCAAATTATTGAATTAGATGATGACACTCTGAGGTGGAGTGGACAGTCCTTCACTGTGAGGTGGAGCGAATCAGAGGAGGTAGATCTAGGAGACACCATTAGATATACGTGGTTTGTTAACCTCCGTGATAGCTTGGTTCAGGTTGTAGCTGGCACGAATGAAGGGGTTAGTATCAACTTAGATGCTTCGTTTTTGGATGATCCTGACGTCTTTTTGATGTGGGTAGAAGCAAGCGACGGAGAGGATATAACAAGATCTGCTAATAAAATATTTAAAGTAATTAACCCAGCAATAACTGGTTTAGATGAATTTAATGATTCAAATCTATTGGTATATCCTAACCCTGCGGTCCGTCAGGTTCGGATTGAAATACCGCACGATTTGATTGCAGAACCGACACTACAATTATTCAACCCTAGTGGTCAAGTAGTTGGAACATGGATTCCTGCTCATGACGGGGTTAAAATGATGGACCTTACATTGCCTAATGCCTTGGCTTCAGGGTGGTATACACTGAAGTTGTCTGGGATAGATGCGCGTGGCAAAATGCTTTCCCGGCAAAAAAAACTTATGATTAAATATCCTTAAGGATGGGTAGTATGGAAAATGATAAAAAGGATATAGGAGTAAACGGACAACCATCAAAACCGTGGAAAACGATGAAGCTCTTTACTAAAAATATTAATGGGGCCCTTCGAAAGCAGGAAAGAGTTGTGGCTCTTTCAGCCTTTCTTGGGTTACTGGGCTTTTCTTTAACCGCCCAAGGGCAAAATACGGCGCCTGTACTTTCACCCATTGACGATGTAATTATTCAAGAAAATAATGATGCTGGGACGTTGATCGCTTCACCTACAGCGACTGATGTAGATGGTAATGTTATCACTTATTTTCTAGCTGTTAATCCTACTACGGCGAGTTCATTTTTCTCGATTAACTCTACAACAGGAGTAGTAACTGCCAATGCTTTAGATTATGAAGAATTGTGGCAGATCACGACTTCAGATCCTTTATTTGTTACCTTAACGGTTACTGCGTCTGATGGATCGGCTACCGATAGTGAGTCTTTTTCAGTGTTTGTCTCTAATGAAGAAGACCTGCCATATACTCAAGGTGATGCCTCTGGGACTATTCAACTAAATGGTTCCACAAGTATAGGGCAATCCTTCATTACCACTGATGGTGGTTCGATAGAGTCATTCGAAATTAATGTTGCGACTCCACCCTCTACAGGAGTTGCAACTGTGCAGTTTTGGCAAGACTCTGATTTGAACCCTACTGCTACATTCACTGGTCCTGGGCATTCGGAAACGGATTTGCTATATGAGTTTCAAGTCGAAATCACTAATTCTGGTATTCAGACCATTACTTTGCCAGTTTCATTACCTGTGGGGCCGAATACAGTTTATTCCATGGAAATGTTTGGTACTAGCATGTTCCTGTTTTACGCTTTCCCCTCTACCTACAGTAGAGGCCGTATTCTTTGGAGCAATAACTTGTTTGGCTGTTGCGACCTTCACTTTGTGCTTACTATTGGAGAAGGAGGTGGTGCTGCACCTATATTGACTAGCCCAAGCAACGGAACCAATCTGGATGTGACTGAAGGTATGGTTCGGTTTGTATGGGACGGTGACGGTGATGGAATTGAAGGAGAAAGTGCTTTAGATGTAAGTGCGCGCGGAGCGCAAGCAGAAGACGATTTTTCCTTTACGCTTGCGCTACAAACACCAGGTTTCCCTGAGGTGTTGTTTGAGGGGGTTTTAGATGAATTTTTAGAAGTTTCTCTAACGGAATTAGAAGGAGGAAAAATCTATGAATGGACCGTTACTAATGAAGAAACCGAAGCAGAGAGTGACCTACTTAGGTTTTTGACTCCGTCCAATTTAGAGGAACTCCTAGCTCAAATAACAGGTATTCAAGATCCGGCATTCAGTTCCCCAATGGAGGGTTATCCTAATCCATTTAGCGACCAAGCCCACATCAAGTATTCATTGAAAGAGATACATGATGTCTCAGTTGAAATCTATGACCTTAGAGGATCTCAGGTGGCGGAACTTCCCATTCAACCCAATTCCCTAGGAGGAACATTTGTTTGGAATGGTCAGTCAACTAGAGGAGAACAAGTAGAGGCTGGGCTATACCTGTATCGTTTAGTATTGCATAAGGAGGGTCAAGTTATTCATACTATTAACGGCCAACTAATGAAGAATTAGAACCAAGCCCGATATATCTAGCCCCTTTCAAATATCTCAAAGAAAAACCCCTTTTAGTAGGGGTTTTTCTTTTTATACAGGGTTCTTAAATCAGCCTTGCTGAAAAGGTTATCAATTACCTCCGGTCGGCGCAGCGCGGATTTAGCTGGGGGTGTCTAGGCCAAGGAAGGGCAATCAACCTTGCGACTACGCGTCCCGGCTAAAGCACGACTTGTATAGCTTCATTTTCACTGAGCTAAAGCTGATCCACCATCGCGGTCGGTGCAATGGATGTCCAAGGGTTTTGGCTCTTTCCGCTGAAAAACTTTGGATTTGAGGTTGTGAATATGGTGTTTAATCTCCTGATATTCAGCTTACAAATAGTTTTATGCAAGCCCTAATTCGTGTTGGTTTCTACCAAATACTTGCCCCTTATCAAAAGAAAAGGCTGCCTGTTAGGGCAGCCTTTCAAATTATTCGGAAGAGTGCGATACACTAGTTTTCCTCTTTCACTTCTTTCTTTCTAACCGTTACGGTCATTGATTCTCCTTCTCCTGGATAATCTGCAACCAAAATATCCCCTTCTACTACCTCCGCTTTCAGAATTTCCTCAGCAATGGCGTCTTCCAGGTATTTTTGGATAGCCCGGTTCAAGGGGCGTGCTCCGTATTGAGGGTCATATCCTTTATCGGCTAGGAAGTCTTTCCCTTTTTCGGTTAGCTCTACTTCATAACCCATTTCATTGATGCGTTTGAAGAGCTTGCCCAAGCTGATATTGATGATCTCGTGGATGTGCTCACGGCTAAGTGAGTTGAAGACAATCACATCGTCTAGTCTATTCAAAAACTCAGGGGAGAAGGTTTTCTTCAAAGCGCTTTGAATGGTTGATTTCATAATATCATCCATAGCATCCTGCTTCGACTGGGTCGCAAAACCAATGCCTGCACCAAAGTCCTTCAAATCACGGGCACCAATGTTAGATGTCATGATGATGATTGTGTTCCGGAAATCTACTCTACGGCCTAAACCATCGGTCAAGATGCCATCATCTAGTACCTGAAGTAGAATGTTGAACACATCAGGGTGAGCCTTTTCAATTTCATCTAGCAATACCACACTGTAGGGCTTGCGACGGACCTTTTCGGTTAGCTGTCCTCCCTCTTCATATCCTACATATCCAGGAGGCGCTCCTACAAGCCTAGACACAGAGAATTTCTCCATGTATTCACTCATGTCGATGCGAATTAGGCTGTCTTCTTTGTCGAACAGGTAAGTAGCGAGTACTTTAGCCAATTCGGTTTTGCCAACGCCTGTTGGGCCTAGGAATACAAACGAGCCTATAGGTTTCTGCGGGTCTTTCAGCCCTACTCGAGTCCGTTGTATTGCTTTGGTAAGCTTTACAATAGCCTCGTCTTGACCAATAACTCTTCCGGTGAGTTCCTCAGTCATGCCTAGAAGCTTTTGACTTTCATTTTGGGCAACTCGCTTAGTAGGAACACCCGTCATCATGGCGATTACCTCCGCAACAGCCTCTTCGTCTACGGTGTAGCGTTTGGTTTTTGTTTCGCTTTCCCACTTAGTCTTCTCGCGCTCCAATTCCTCCAACATCTTCTTCTCTTTGTCTCGGAGTTGGGCTGCTTCCTCGTATTTCTGGCTTTTCACCACACGATTCTTCTCCTTCTTGATCTCTTCGATCTCCTCTTCCAACTTCACAATAGAATCGGGTACGTGGATATTGTTGATGTGAACTCTTGCTCCGGCTTCATCCAGAACGTCAATTGCCTTGTCTGGGAGGAACCGATCACTAATGTAACGATCACTCAGTTTCACGCAGGAATCAATTGCTTCTGGTGTGTAGATCACATTGTGGTGATCCTCGTATTTCTCCTTGATGTTGTCCAGAATCTGAATGGTTTCTTCCACCGTAGTAGCATCAACCATAACCATCTGGAATCTTCGTGCCAAGGCACCATCCTTCTCTATGTATTGGCGATACTCATCCAATGTAGTAGCTCCGATGCATTGAATTTCTCCACGAGCCAATGCCGGCTTGAACATATTGGATGCATCCAGTGAGCCGCTTGCGCCTCCAGCTCCTACAATTGTGTGAAGCTCATCGATGAACAGGATAACGTCTGGTGATTTCTCCAGCTCATTCATTACCGCTTTCATCCGCTCTTCAAACTGGCCACGATATTTAGTCCCAGCCACTAGCGATGCCAAGTCTAGGGTTACCACTCTTTTGTTGAAGAGTACCCGGCTTACCTTCTTCTGAACAATACGAAGGGCAAGCCCTTCCGCAATGGCTGTTTTACCTACGCCAGGTTCACCGATGAGGATGGGGTTGTTCTTCTTACGGCGACTCAATATTTGAGCCACACGTTCGATTTCTTTCTCCCGACCTACAATGGGGTCTAGTTTATCCTCTTCCGCAAGCTTAGTAAGGTCACGTCCAAAATTATCTAGTACGGGTGTTCGGGATTTTTCCCCCCCTTTTGAAGAGGAAGATTCACCTCGTGATGATCCGCCTGAAAACATGCGTGAGCTAGGACCATCGTCCTCCGGATCATCAGTATCGCTTGCTGCCTGTGCAGGGTTTTCTGTCTGGTATTCTAAGAGCTCTTTCACCACATCATAGTTGACGTCAAACTTATCTAATATCTGGGTAGCAATGTTATCATCATCCCGTAAGATGCTGAGCAGGAGATGTTCTGTCCCAATTAATTGGCTTTTGAAAATTTTGGCTTCCAGATATGTGATCTTTAGTACCTTTTCAGATTGCCGAGTAAGTGGGATATTGGCTAAGTTCTTTACGTTACTATGGTTAGCCGTACTTTTGGTAGCTTCTTCAATGGATAACCGCAGGTCGTCCAAGGAAACTCCTAATTTCTTGAGCAGACCAACTGCCACGCCTTCACCTTCCCGTATCATCCCTAGAAGCAGGTGTTCGGTCCCGATGTAGTCATGGCCAAGACGCAACGCCTCTTCTCTACTCAATGAGATTACCTCTTTGACCCTGTTTGAAAATTTTGCCTCCATATGTATTTGGAATCAGCGTATTGCTTTTGTTTAGTTCTAATGTACTTAAATTCCGTGTGTTCTACTAGGTAGTAGGAACCGGACAAGACGCACTATTCTAGATTAACGTGCGCCGAAAGCCTTATGTTCGTTTCAGGAAACCTCCTTTTCGATGGATTGATATAAAATGTCGTGTGACTGGGGACCTGCATTAAATAGTAGATCTACAATCGATAGGTTGGGGATAAATTCTTCTCCAAAAACCTGATTATACCGAATAGGTCGGTACCAGGACCGTTGTTCAAATGACTGATTAGGAAGAATGAATCCCCTGTAGTCATCTTGAATTGATTGTGATGCTTTCACAAAGTCCTTGCTAAAGCTGATTTCAATGTCAATTTGCGTGAGCCTAAGACACATTGTCAGTAATTGGTGGTTGAACTCAAACAATGTGTCTGGTGGAGATAGGAACAACGGTTCAAAAAAAGGGGAATAGTGTTCGAAGAAGGGAGCTCTAGAGTAGGCAGTTTGAAGTGTGCGCCAGTGTTTTTTTGTGCTCTGGGATTTCGTGTCTATCAGTATCTCTTGGATGTGCTGCTTATAACTTCCCTTATTTCCACCTTGTAATGATAGGTTTAGCAGCAAAGGGCCTTTGTCTGTAAGTATCGGAGTGCGGCTTCGAAACGTCCTTCGCTGGAAATGTTCGTGTGTCTCAATAATGCAGCCCTTGTGTTTTAGTAGCAGGCAAAAGTATTCTAATGTGGGTAGGTAGTGCAGCTCAATGAGTGGTGTGATGGACATATGATTCAAAGCTAGTAGATTTGAGCGTTATGAAACGCCGGATTCTTTATGCCTTTTCAAGGCTACCTATGTGGTGGCTTTATAGAATATCTGATGTTTTAGCGTTTCTGCTAATTGTAGTTCCATACCGTAGGCGGATCGTGGTGAGGAATTTAGAACGTTCGTTCCCCCAAAAATCACCCAAAGAGATTCGTAAAATAGCCCGAAAGTTCTATCGGCACTTGTCTGATATTCTTGTAGAGACGCTAAAATTATTTACTATAGATGAAGACGGGCTAAAAAAAATGGTGGTTTACAAGAACACGGGTAGGGTAGAGGCCCATTTTTCTTCAGGTAGGCCTGTTATTCATCTGGCTGTACATTCCGGGAACTGGGAACTGTTTACTTTGGGGCATTGTGTATGGTTGAGTGCTCCTGTGCAGGCTGCTTATGCGAAGATATCATGGTCTTGGTTGAACGATGAAATGCTTCAGATGCGCCAAAAGTTTGGAGCCTCTATGGTGAGGAGGGATCAGAGTGTAAAAGCAATTTTACGAAGAGGAAATGAGCCTAGGACAATTGGTTTGGTGGCTGACCAGCGGCCCAAAGGTAATGCTCAGAATCATTACAGGACTGAATTCCTTAATCAGGAAACTCCCTTTACGGTTGGGGGAGAAAAATTAGCACCAAGAATAGGGGCTGCTGTTTTTTTCAACAGCATGCGGCGGATCCGTAGGGGTTATTACGAGGTGGATTTTGTGGAAATTGATGCCCCGCCTTTTCGACAAGATTCACACTATATTACTGAGGAATACAAGAAGATGCTTGAGGATCTTATTAATGAAAGGCCCCACGAATGGTTATGGTCTCATGACAGATGGAAAGAGTAAAGAAATGTCATCCGATTAGGCAGTAGCCTTGATGTTATTCTTTTGAACGTGCAGTAGGATCTTGCTGTAAAGCTGAGGGGGATCCAAAGGCTTGGTGATGAAGTCATTCATGCCGCTAGCGTACGCGCGCTCTCTGGCCTCTACCATGGTGAATGCAGTGAGTGCAATTATTGGGATGCTTTCTTCTTGGCGACTTCCTTCCTCAATTTTTCTGATTTGATAGGAAGCTTGATAGCCATCCATAATTGGCATTTCAAGATCCATCAGTATGAGATCGTAATTGCTTTCTCTAACCCTGTTTACTGCTAACTCTCCATTTTGAGCCTGATCAACCCTCATGCCCCAACGTGTTAGGAATTTGGTGACTACCATACGGTTCACTTCGTTGTCGTCAACGACCAATACATTAAGGTTATGATTTACCTCGGTCGTGATCACGTTGGCATGCTGATTAAGTAAACCGGTTTTTTGTTCTTCCTTAATAAGAGGGACTGAGATATCATACCCAAGTACATACTGGTCAGTCTGAGGGCAATCAATGCCTAACAAACTAATGTCCATAGAGATGTCATCAGTTTCCAAAATGGCTAGGGAAAACTCTGCTTCTCCTCCAGTAGATGCCTCAGAGTCCGCATCAATTTGTATTTCTAATCTAATCGTGTCGTTGGCGTTTTTTGGAGTTTGCAGCATAAATGTCAAAGTGCCTTGTGGGCATATGTTGACGAGCTGCTGACCCAAACGACTGATTAATTCATGGGTCGGTTCGGGGTATGGAGTAAACCAGAAGGCTAATTCAGGATCGGCAAGAATTTGTAGAGATATTCCTCGTTTTGATGCATCTGCCAAAAGGGGTTTGAGAGACTCTTCTGCCAAACGATGTATGGGCTTGGTATATTTATTCATGATTCCCGATCCGCTGAATGAAGAAGCGGCTTTACGTATTCAACTAAGGTATAGCTTTCTAAGGGTAAATCGGGGTGATTTCGCTCAAACGAACGAACTCATCGACTACTACATTAATGTAATAGTCGGAGAATAAATTGTCTTTTTTTGCTGCGGAGTAGGCCGGCAGGCTCACCTATTATTTTTGGTGGCCTAGGTGCTACTATCTAGCTTGCCTTTGTAATGGTCTTGAGTGATGGCGAACATGGAGAAAATTTCCTTATAAGCATCTTGTTTTGCTGTGAGTCTGGTCACTTCTCGCTCCAGTTTTTCATTATTCTCTAATAACTCCCTATAAGACCGCCCGGTGGATTTTTCTATGTCGTCATTTAGCATGACTCCTTCGCCAAACAGGAGCCAGTTGGGATTGAGTTCAGGGAATACGGTGAAAATATTCATAAACTTATCTATACCCATAGAGTATTTTCCTTCAGCATTGATAGCTCTTGAGATTCCGCCTGCAGCTATGCTGGTCATTTCACCAAATTTGTGCATGCTGAGCTTTTTATATGAGATAAATTCCTTCAAGCGATTCATAATTCCTCGTGTAGCGGTAATTGAATCTAATTTCACTTTTGAGCTCATAGCGCATTTACACTTGAAGTTGACTTCTTGTGGACTATATGCAAAGGCATTCAGTCTTATTGCTGAAAATTAGCAAAATTTGTCTGAAATAATGCTCAGGTGTGTTGAATATTAAGCGACTGATGGGTTTTCTTGGGCATACTGTACGATTTTTCTCCTAAGTTCTACGGGGTTGAATGGTTTGGTTACAAAATCTGTCATGCCGGAAGCCATTACTTTGTTACGGACATCTTGCATGGCGGAGGCTGTTAAGGCAATTATGGGTATTTCTCGAAAATACGGGTCTTCGAAACTTCTAATGGTACGTGAGGCCTCATATCCGTCCATTTCTGGCATTTGAAGGTCCATTAACACTACATTGTAGCCTTTAGATTTAATTGTTTCAACCGCTTCAAGCCCATTTTGGGCTATTTCATATTGAATTTTCCACCTCCGTAAAAACTTGGTAGCAACTAGCTGATTAACGGGGTTATCCTCCACTAATAGCACCTTTATTTGCTGTAATAGTTCATCTGCTTGGAGTTGCTTAGGTTCTGAATCGTACTCCGGTTTACTGAGCTCTGAACCCAAATCAATTTCCAGATTGAAAGAGAATATTGAGCCTTTGTTTTCCTGGCTTATTAGCTCAATGGAAGAGCCCATAAGGTCTAGGAGGCGCTTGGTAATGGCGAGGCCCAACCCAGTGCCACCGTATCGTCTGGTGGTATCCGACCGGGCTTGAGTAAAGCTTTCGAAAATACTTTCTCTTTTTTCTTCAGGAATACCAATGCCAGTGTCATGCACTTCAAAACGTAATTGAGCCTTGTTATTGTCTGTTGACAGTAGTTTGGTATGTAGCTCTACTTGTCCTTTTTCGGTAAACTTAACTGCGTTGCTGGTTAAGTTGGTGATAACCTGACTCAATCGCACTGGGTCTCCTAAGAAATGTATGGGTAGGTCAGGGGAGGTTTTCAAGATGAGCCCTATTCCTTTTTCTTGAGCTCTATAACCAAGAGAATTGTGAATGCCTTGAAGGATTTCATGCAACCGGAAAGGGACTTTTTCGAGACTAATCTTGCCGGCTTCGATTTTGCTGAAATCGAGAATGTCGTTGACGAGAACGAGCAGGTTCTCGCCAGAAAAGCGTAATGTTTTCAGGTTTTCTAATTGATCCGTTCGGGGCTGTTCCTGTAATAGAAGGTGAGTCATGCCGATAACGGCATTTAGTGGTGTCCTGATTTCATGACTCATCATGCTGAGGAATTGTGCCTTGGCTTCGGTAGCCGCTTCGGCCTTCTCCTTGGACTCAATAATTTCTCGCTCGAATTGAGCCCTTTCCAGGGCAGCTGCAATCCATTGACCTACTAATTGTACGTAATCCTTGTCGATTTGCCTGAAAGGTTTGATGCGAGGCTCGGGGGCAGAAAAACTAAGTGTGCCATACCGGGCACCCTTTACATACAATGATACGCCTATATAACTCTCCCATTGGCCAACTCGGTAGGCCCGGTGATCATGAAAGGACGACTTACTGGCTGAGTCTATGGCGACGATAGAGTCAACCTGATAGGTGATGTCACAATAGCGTTCATTAAAGGCTAGCAGTGTCTCCGACTTGAATTCCTCAGCGGGGTCGTAAACGTCTTTTATGATGAAATCATTTTGTTCAGGGAATACCTCCCCAATCATGCCTACTCGGAGGCCTAATTCTTCTGTTGCAATACTGAGTACATCGCTTATTTGCTCCTCTAGGTTGCCACTTATTTTAGAAACGACCCTATAGATGGTTTGCATCCGTAGTTGTTGAACTTGCTGCTCACGTTCTTCGCGCAGCTGTTCTGTAATGAGTTCAGCATACAGGATGATACCTCCTACCTGCCCTTGTGTGTCTTGCCAGGGTTTGCATTCCCATTTCACCCATTCCTCTTTACCGTTAATGAGGGTGCGGAAGGGCCGTTTGATGGAATCATCTGCTGTGCCAAGGAGGCATTCGGTTTTGTTATTTCTCCATACAGGATTCCAGGTAGGGATAAGGTCGTAGTGATTTTGTCCTGTGATCCCTTCTTTTTCCAGCCCGAAATCTAAAATCCACCGGTTACTGGCTGTTATATACCGGAGATCGGCGTCGAACATGGCCATGGCAGCCGGAGCGGCGTTGATGAATGCGACCAGTTCGTTTTGTTTGCGTTGTAGTAATTCCTGCTGGTGGCGAGACTCAGAGACGTCTTGCATGGAACCAACGATCCGTTCCACAATTCCCTTTTCGTTGGTTTGAGGCTGGGCTCTAAAGGCCAATGTGCGAATGGAATGGTCTGGAGGAAGAACATGCCGTACCTCCAAATCATAGGGGGTGCCGTGGTGAAGGGCCTTACGAAAGGCCTCACTTTGAATGGCTAAGTCCTCGGGATGGATGTACGTCATGTATAGCTCCAGGGGAACTCCTCCGTGGTAGGGAACTCCTGGAAGGATGGATTCAAATTCGTCGGCTACGTAAAACTTTTTGGTGTTGCGGTCATACTCCCAGCTGGCCATTTTGGCCATCCGTTGTGCCTCCGACAGCATCTTCTTTTGCCGAATCAATTGATCCTCTACCTCCTTGCGAGAGGTTACATCCCTGGAGGCTGTTTGTAGATAGTCGACTTCTCCGTTTTCGTCGAGGATGGGTTTGGTACTGGTTTCGAACCAGATATACTTTCCGTTTCGTTTCCGAATTCGAAAGGTGCTGTTTCGGTTTTCGCGTTGGGTTTCTGGATGCTCGATGAACTGTTTGCGGAGGTGATTTAGGTCCTCCAGGTGCATGTGATCTTGCAGCTTGGTTCCGATGAACTCCTCAGCTGCATATCCCAGCAGTTCTTCTACCGACTTGGAAACATAAAGAACGGTACCATCGGGAGCATGCAGGGCCACAAGGTCTCTTGCATTTTCACTCAAGAGCCGATATTGTTGCTCGCTATCTTGCAGTTGCTCTTGTACCTTCTTTAGCTCGGTTATATCCCGGGCAATGGCAAAAACCCTGATAACCCATTCGTCCTTAAACTCAATTTTGACATTTTGCCCTAGCCACCGTAGTTCTCCCTCTTTGGTGTTGACCGGTATCTCGAGGTAGCTATCCGGCATCAGGTGCTTTATTTGGTCGTAGTAAAATCCAACCACCTCTTCCCGGTATTCCTCCTGGACCATTTCCCAATACCCCATCTTATAGGCTTCTTCTCGGTCATAACCCAAGAGTTTGGTGAATGTAGGATTGATGTAATTGAACTGTCCGGTATCTGCAAGTTCATAGATGATATCCTGACTGGACTCAACCAAATTACGATACCTGTTTTCGGAGTTTGCGAGCTGATCCTGTAGGGCGGTGATCTCTTCCAGATTCTGGGAGAGTTCTTCTTCACGGGTTTGTAGCTCTTCTACATTCTGCTGCAGCTCATAATTGGCTTGTTCAAGCCTGTTCTGGGTGCTTTTTTCGCGGCGGTGAGCCGGATAGAAAATAAGGCTCACTTCCAATATGAGTACTAGCATTATTATACCCGCGAAGAATATTTTCATTTGTTCTAAGCGATCCGCTTTGCTCTGAACAAAATTTTCCAGGGCATTGGCGTAGGTAGTCATAAGGGTGCTGTAAACCCCTAGAAACTCCATAGTGACCTCCTTAGAAGAGGATGCAGCGGCTGTCCTGTTCTCTTCAATCTTCGAATGGGCTTGAAGTAGATTTCTTCTACCAGGAACGAAGTTGAATTCTGCGAAAGGGATCTTACGAGCATCAACTAGTTGCCGGTGCTGCTGATCCCATTGACTCCAAAGTAATGCCTGATCATCACTGGTGGTGGCGGTGTCCAGCATAGACCGCCATACCCGTTCCGTTTGGATTACGTGCTGGCGGGCATTATTCATGAGGAAAACCAGTTGTCTGTTTTTCTCGATGAATTGAGTGGTGACAACCTGAGAGCCGACTAGCAAGGCGGCCATAGTGAGTAGGAAGACCCCAAAGAGCAGAACCGTATGTTTAGGTTTTTGAAATACGGGAGCCATCTGTGAATAGTGAAAGCCTTTAAGTTAGCCATTTCAGGGCAAACCCAATGACTTTGAGTGACAATAAGGGTTGGTAATGGCGAGGATTGGCAGGTTGTATATAATTTGCTGGGGTTTTGGGTTTGGAATAAACCCTTTGTACCTTCATAACATCTTGATTATGAGGGAATTTTTTCATTCCTCATTTTGTTTTTCCTATAGCGAATAGTAGTGGTCATGTCGTTACATTTTTTAGGGATTAATAATGAAAGCGGCAACATTTTCTCATCTGTCATTAAGCAACCAAAGTAACCACCTTTGGCGTGATGGGGAATTATTGGCTGCAAGAGAAACCGACTTATTTGTAGTTCACCTATATTCTGTGTTTTATTTTTTGGTGGAGGTGGTCTTCTTGAAAAAGAATGGGAGGATTGAGGTGATTCGGATCATGGACCCTAAGGATGGTCTGCAAGAGTACTCCGATATGGTAGACCTACCGGCGGAGCTTTTCTAGTTTTTCTTTTCAATTTTTATCGTCGATGCAACCCCAACCTATTTGGGTGGTCTTTGGATGGAATTCAAAACTTCCCAACAACATGAAAAAGTTATTTCAGATTGGCCTATTGGCTATCGCACTAATTGCTGCACCGGCTTGGGTAAATGCCCAGTCACGTACCTATAACGAAAGTGGTTTTACCGGAGTTAATTTTGGGATTCCAGGTACCCTCACGGTAAGACAAGGCAACTCCTACAGTGTAGAACTGGAAGGGGATGAGAGTGACCTGGAGAAGATTGAGGTGAAGGTGAAAAATGATCGCTTGATCATCAAAACGAAGGGAAATTCCTGGTCTAGACTGGGTAAAATTACAGGCACGGTTACCTTGCCCAACATTGAAAATTTAGGTGTTAGCGGATCGGGTACTATCAAATCTCAAGGCACTTTGAATACTGATGATTTGGCCCTAGCTGTATCAGGCTCGGGGGATATGGAGGTGTCTATTTCAGCTGAGGATGTGACTGTAGCGGTATCAGGTAGTGGTGAAATTGAGATTGAGGGAGATTGTGAAGATATGGAGATTGCCATTAGTGGTTCTGGGGGACTAGAGGCGGATGAGCTAAAGGCCCAGGATGTTGGTGCCGCCATTAGTGGCAGTGGCGAGGCCTATGTGAATGTAAGTGGCAAACTGGAGGCCAGGATAAGTGGAAGTGGGGACGTTTACTACACAGGAAACCCCACTGATATTGACTCCCGCGTAAGCGGTAGCGGAAATGTTCGCCGGAAGAACTAATTCCTTAGTGACTACAAATAAAAAAAGCGCGGCTAGTTCCGCGCTTTTTTTATTTAGGCCTTGGGTAAACCTAAAATGTAGGTCATTGGCACTTTGCCTTTCACGATACCACTTTCCCAGGTATAGCCATCCTTTTCTGGTAGCCTAGATAGTAGTGTCTTTAGGTCTTTTTCCGAATAGATGCGCATGCCGGAAATAGATCCGTCCCATGCATAAAAGAGTGGAATGAGAGGAATGAGGTAGGTGAACAATAGCTGAGTAAAAGTGAGCGGACGCACGAAAGGGGTGATCAACAAGCAGGAAATAAAAACAAATGGAAGGCCAATGAAACCGAGTAGAGTTGGAGGTTTGTTGTCTCCTGGGTCAATCATGCAATAGGGCTGCTGGCTGTTCTGTGCATCCTCTAATATCTTTTGGGCCAGGTCAGGTTTCATGTGATGAAAGCTTGCCACCATGGTGCGCAATCCCTTCCGGCTATCACCTACTTGGGTAGCATCTACCGACGCTGTTTCGTAGCGGATACCGCTGTCTGGTTGGCCATTGAAAACTTCAGCGGCACTGGGGCTAGGGTAGAGGTCGGTTAGGGTAAGCTGTACGTCAGAAAATTCATCTTGGGTGCGCAACTGTTCTAGAACCTCTGGCATGATCCCACCACTACCCGAGCAGAGGTCTACAATTTGCTTGGTGCCCGTATGATTCAGTGCTCGACTCAACAGACCGGCAAATGCTTCACGCGTGCCTACCAGGCGATGGAACACGATGATGCACCGAGTCATACCCATACGCAGGAAATTGGGAAACCAAGAAAAGTCCTCGAATTCGAAAAGGTGGATTCGTTTCATAGTTAAAAAAGTTGCTGACTGCCGAAAGGTACTCTAGGATAAGAAGCCGCCCAAATGTATAGCCAAGTCATTGACGAACAGGCCCTATAACAAAAAAAGCATGGCGAGTGCCATGCTTCTATTCACGATCTATTTCGAAATTTCTTAGTCGTCATCGCCGGCAATAGCCGCTTCAATTTTACCTAACAATTCCTCGGTTCCACTCACGTCATCTCCAGCTTCTTTTCCCACCTCAATAGCCCATTCGGCTTTCGTTTTGGCAGTGGTATACTCGCCAGTCTTATATAGCAAGGCGGCGTAGGTATCAATGAATGCAAAGTCGGGAGCAATCTCACAAACCTTTTCCATCCACGCGGCAGCATGTTGCAGGCATTCAGCATCCTCACATTTGAGATACAACGTCCAGGCTACCTGATTGCAAAGACCCGTTAATTCTTCAACTCCTTGTTCTTCCAGCAGCCCCATCGCAAACTCAGTAAAAGCACGCCAGTTTTCGGTGGCTTGGTAATACTGGAACTTCATGTTGGTTTTAATGCTTTCCTCTTCAGGCATGTATTGGTCTACCATTGCCAGTGCCTGAGCAAAAACTTCGTCATTTTTCTCATCCACCGCTTTCCTCACAACACCCATGACAATGCCGTACTGAACGTCACTTACTTCACTTTCCTGATAAATTTCTTTGTAGCGGTCAACATTGTCCAGGAAATGGTCTTTGTACTTCTCGTTCAGGTCGTTATTAAATCCGTACATAACGGACCAAGAAACTTCACTAAACAAATCCTCTTGCTCCTCTAGAAAGGCATTTACAGTTTCGGCTGAAGTTGGATTACTGCGACGCAGCTGAGGATCGTAACGGTCAATATACCACTGAGGGAAACCAGGGTTTAGTACTTTCGAGTCGAAAGCGTAAGGCTGCTCCTCTTCGATCGCGAGTACTTCCTCTAGCATCTCTTTGAACTTATCTAAATCCTGGATGTACCCTACGACTGAGGACACAAATTGGCCTTGTTCATTGAAGAACAATAGAGTGGGAAATCCTGTAACCCGGAATTTAGCGGCGAGTTCAACCCCAATGCCTTCTTCCATATTCACTTTCAGCGGAACAAACTTCTCCTCTATGAAGGCAGCCATTTCAAGATTGGCAAACGTGTTCTTGTCCTGCACCTTGCACCAGTAGCACCAATCGGTATAGGCATCTAGCATTAGGAATTTGCCGGTTTCTTCCGCCTGAGCAACGGCCCCATGCCAATCTTCCATGATAAATTCAACACCAGCTGATTCGGTAGATTCGTCTTGTGCGTGGGCAAAAAATGTGAAGGCAAAAACCCCCAACATGAGTAATGTGAGTTTTTTCATCGTCCTATATGAATGTTGTTTAAGACAAATTAAAATAAATCCTCCTCAACTACGAGTCGAGGAGGATAAGCGATTCTTTTAACCTATGAATGGTGATAGGGTACTCTGAGATTAGGAGGGAGTAATTTCCATAACGAGATCATCGGGATCCACCAATTCTCCCACAGCCAGCTCTATTTTGGTAATAGTGCCTGCTTTAGTTGCAGCAATGGTGGTTTCCATTTTCATGGCTTCAATCACAAATAGCGGTTGGTTTTCTTCCACCGTATCGCCCTCTTTCACCTGGATAGCCGCCAAACGCCCCTGGAGAGGAGCTCCAATCTGATCCTCACCTTCTACTTTACGGTGGGTTGGCCTGCTACTTTGATAACCCTCCTGTTCTACCCGGATGATCCGCTGTTGCCCGTTCAGTTCAAAGCTCACGTTGCAATAGCCATCCTGATCTGGTTCTGAAACGAACAAGAGCTTAACGATAATATGCTTACCCTGGCCGATCTCGATAAACAGCTCCTTATTTGGCTTTATTTTGTACCAGAAGGCAGGTGTTGGTATCCGCCATACCTCGCCATACTTCTTCCAGCGTTGGTAGAATTCTTCGAATACCTTAGGATATAGTTTGTAGCTTAGGAAATCCTGCTCATTACAGTATTCGTCAAACTGTTCCTGAAAGGCTTTGAATTCCACCTCAAAATTGATGGGTTCCAAGTGAGCATTGGGCCGATTAGTGAAGGGCTGTGTTCCTTTAAGAATAACCTCGCTCACTTCTTTGGGAAAACCGCCGTGAGGTTGTCCTAGCTCCCCTTTGAAAAGACTTACCACCGACTCTGGGAAGGATAGTGAACCGCCCTTGGTAGTTACATCATCAGCAGAGAGCCCATTGGAAGTAAGGTACAGTGCCATATCACCAACCACTTTGGAAGAAGGGGTTACCTTCACCAAGTCACCAAACAGTTGATTTACCTCCGCGTAGTTTTTCTTCACGGTAGTGAACTGCTCACCCAGGCCTAGGGCTTCTGCTTGGGGGCGTAGGTTGGAGTATTGTCCACCGGGTATCTCGTGGTCGTATACCTCAGCGGTGCCTGCCTTAAGGCCAGACTCGAAGGGGTAGTAATACTCCCGGACGTCTTCCCAGTAGTTTGCATAAGCGTTTAGCGATTCCAGATTGACCAATTGCTCGCGCTCATGCCCTTGCATCATGGCTACCAGGGAATTGAAATTGGGCTGGGAAGTAAGGCCTGACATGCTGCTAATGGCTACGTCTACCACATCTACTCCCGCAGAAATGGCTTCCCAGTAGGTAGTGTTTTGAATGGACGAAGTATCATGTGTATGCAGGTGAATGGGGAGATCTACGGCCTTTTTCAGCTCTGGGATGAGTAGTGCTGCTGCACGAGGCTTCAGCAGACCAGCCATGTCCTTGATGGCCAGGAGGTCAGCCCCCTCATCTTCCAATTGGCGGGCAAGATCCAGGTAGTACTGGAGATTATATTTGCTGTTGGGTTCCAGTACATCACCCGTGTAACAAAGGCAGGCTTCGGCCAGGCTATCCGTTTCCTTCACGGCGCGAATGCTCACCTTCATGGCCTCTACCCAGTTAAGCGAATCGAAGATGCGGAAGATGTCTATACCTGTTTGGCTGGCTTGCTCAATGAATTTTACCACCAAATTGTCTGGGTATGCCTTGTAGCCAACGGCGTTGCTACCCCGAAGTAGCATTTGCAAGAGTACGTTGGGCATGGCCTCGCGAAACTGACGCAAACGCTCCCAAG
>DMST01000302.1:41935-52622 GCA_003454975.1 Cytophagales bacterium
TCCCAAGGGTCTTCATTTAGGAACCGCATGCATATGTCGAAGGTGGCCCCGCCCCAAACTTCCATACTGAATATTTCGGGATGATTTTTGGCAAACCCCTCGGCTACACGTAGCATATCGCGAGTTCGCATGCGGGTGGCCAGTAGGCTTTGGTGGGCATCTCGGAAGGTGGTGTCAGTATAATGAATGCGGGTGTCCTCTCGTAAGTCCCTCACAAATTCGGCTTTCCCAAGGCGCTTCAGCCGATCCTTCGATCCCTCCGGGTATTGATCGTACCGGGCAAAATCAGGAACGGTTGGTTCTCTAAAATTGGGTTTGGCTTCGGCATCTTTCACCTGCGCATTTCCATTTACAGCGGTGTGTGCCAGGTAATTCAACAGACGGGTTGCGCGGTTATTATACCGCTCCATATGGAATAGCTCCGGATGGTCCTCGATGAACCTTACCGTGGCTTTCCCCTTGTAGAACACCTCGTGACGGATTACATTTTCTACAAAGCCCTTATTTGTCTTAACTCCCCGAATTCGGAACTCCGTCAGTGCCCGGTATAGGCGTTCTGAGGCCCCCTTTAGCGTACGACCCCAGGCCGATACTTTTACAAGGAGTGAATCATAAAAGGGGGAGATGCGAGCTCCGGCGTAACAGTTACCCGCATCTAGGCGGATGCCGAATCCGCCGGCACTGCGGTAGGCTACAATGGTACCGTAGTCAGGGCGGAAGTTACTCTCGGGATCTTCAGAAGTGATCCGACACTGGATGGCAAACCCGTGGCATTCCACATCCGCTTGTGAGCGTAGGTAAATCCGGCGGTCAGAAAGATCTGCACCCGAGGCAATGATTATTTGAGAACGTACAATGTCTACGCCGGTGATCTCTTCCGTGATGGTGTGCTCTACCTGTACACGCGGATTCACCTCAATGAAGTAGATGTTTTCGTCGGCATCTACGAGAAATTCTACTGTACCCGCATTGTTATAGTTTACCGTACGGCCAATTCGTAGGGCATACTCATATAGGGCGTCGCGTGTCTCTTGTTTCAGTCCCAGGCTGGGAGCTACTTCTACTACCTTCTGAAAGCGCCGCTGTACAGAACAGTCACGTTCGAAGAGGTGAACCAGATTGCCATGATTGTCTCCCAGTAGCTGTACTTCAATGTGCTTGGGATTATCGATGAATTTCTCGAGGAATATAGTGTCGTCACCAAAGGCTTTCCCGGCCTCGTTTTTGGCCTCTTCGTAGGCACGGCTCAGGTCGTCTTGAGACCGCACTACCCGCATCCCTCGGCCACCTCCACCCGCAGCGGCCTTCACCATGATAGGGTATCCTATTCGCTCGGCCTCGGTTAAGGCGATGGATAGTTCGGTGAGAGGTTGCTGGCTATCCTCAATCAAGGGTACGTCCGCTTTCTTGGCAACCTCTTTGGCGGCCACCTTGTCTCCAAGCTGGCGCATTACCTCTGGTGTAGGTCCTACAAAGGTGATATTGGCTTCGCGGCAAGCTTCTGCAAAGTCATCGTTTTCCGAAAGGAATCCATACCCTGGGTGAATGGCATCCACCCCCACTTTTTTGGCCAAGGCGATGATTTCTTGGATGTCCAAATAAGGCCGCAAGGGCTCATCATCTTTCCCCACTTGGTAGGCCTCATCTGCTTTGTATCGGTGCAAAGAATAGCGATCCTCATAAGCGTATATGGCAACGGTCCGAATCTTCAATTCGGAAGCCGCACGGAGGATTCTGATAGCGATTTCACCACGGTTGGCAACTAATATCTTCTTGAATGGGGGCGTGGGTGCTTGCATGTGTGTACTGTTAATAAAAAAGGTGAAGTGCTGAAGGTCGGTAGTGGGCCATTAAAATGCTAGAATTGCCCATGAAAAGATGAATAAACCGCTGATCTGAAACGTAGGAATGAGGTCTTTTTTTCAATGCAATTGCCGAAACCAACTGTCTGTTCCACCGTTTATTAACCCTATGTTGCGGAGGAATTATGTGCTATGTGCACTATCCTTGATGGTTGCGGGACCATCGTTGGCTCAAATTCAAAAGCATTTTTCGGTAGAATCCGAGGAAAGCGCAGAGCATTTAAGTCTAAACTTGACGGCTCCGTCAGGTACCTGTTATGTAGTACCCACTACCAATCCCAAGCCGGTTACCATATACGGTCATACCAATAATCAACAGACCACTCCTCGTCTTAGAACCAATATTTACCGTCAGGTACATGTGGTCAACGTTGATTTTGAGAATACGCAGGCCGAGAGTATTAGCACCACGGTCACCCGTCGCATGTTTGGTGGTGCCGAGGAAGAGGCCGGAGATCTGTACAAAGTGTACCTCTCTGAGTACGAGCAGTTCGAATTGAATCTTATTTACGACTCAGGCGAAGCCTTCATTGACCTGTCAGGATTGTCTGTGGATCGGTGCAAGGTAAATGCGGGTAATGCTGACGTGAAGGTGAGTTACATGGAGGCCTATGGCAATCAGGTAAAGATGGACACATTCATGGCTACGGTTGATTTGGGTACATTAGCTATCGACCGTATCAATATGTCGCATGCTCGCCACATCATCGCCGACGTAGGGTTTGGTGAGATGGTTATGGGTTTTGATGCCCAGGAGCAGAATGCTAGCCAAGTAACGGCCACTGTGGGTGCTGGAAGCCTCGAAGTGCAATTAGAAAATCCCACACTGCCTGTAATTGTGCGTCTGCACAATAGCCCCCTTTGCAAGGTGCAATTCCCCAAAGACTTTGAGGAAATCAAAGAGGATGTATGGATCAATTCCGCCTATCGTGAGAATGCCAGTGATCTGTTGTCTTTTGATGTTGAGGTTTCTATGGGGAACCTGATGTTCCTTTATCAGGATCCCGACTGATTGTTTCCGTAGTATTTTCCTTCTTTCTCTCCTAGGACCCCTTCCAAAGTGGTTTCCGTGGTTACTTTTGATCCATGGTAGTACTCTTGATTGCCATTCTGTTCAATGTGGCCATCTTCGCTATTTTCCGGGTTATGCCTAGGCTACGTGCCGTAACCTTGCATGCCATTGTGGTCAACTACTGGGTGTGTGTAGTAACCGGGGGTATTTTCTCAGCATCCAATGCTACCTGGAGTCAGGTGAGCTTTCGAGCTCCATGGGCTCCTTGGGCGTTGGTACTAGCTGTTATATTCATTACCACCTTTTTACTGATGGCCAATACTACGCAGCGCCTCAGTATGACGGTGGCCTCGGTGGCCTCCAAGATGTCTCTAGCTATTCCCGTGTTGTTTAGCCTGCTCGTTTTAGGGGTTCAGGCCAAAGAATACGATGTCTGGAATTACTTGGGAATCGTGTTGGCATTCCCAGCCATTGTACTCAGCTCCTGGGCCAAATCTTCTGGAGAAAGGGTTCCTGCTACCAGCCGTTGGAAAGGGCTAGCATTGCCCATTGGGCTTTTCCTAATGAGTGGTTTGTTGGATGCGACCGTAAACTATGTGAACCTGAATTTTATTTCTGAGGAGTTTTCCCCAGTATTCACGGTTATTCTGTATATGTGTGCTGGCACATTAGGAATAGGGGTCTTGCTGGTAAGAAGGGAATTGCCCTCTCGCAGGAGCTTTTTGGCTGGAATCATTCTTGGAGTCCCCAATTACTTCTCCATTTACATTGTCTTCCGGGCCTTGTCGACCTTCAATAATGATGGCGCTCTTCTGTTTCCTTTGCTCAATTTAGGAATCATTTTAGGGTCTGCCGTTGCTGGAACTTTGATATTTCGGGAGAAACAAAACAAGATAAAAATAATAGGTCTTGGACTCGCCATGCTGGCTATTTTCCTACTTTCCTATCAGGAATTGTTAGGCTACTAGCTTTCGATTGTGTCCATATTGGACTGCGGTTTTCCTCAAAATTTTGCTTTTTCGTGTAAGGGGTGATGTATAGTTATCATAGGATGTATAGGCGATTATTCTGTTTTGTGATTAGTTGGGTAATTCTGGTGGGTTCTACAAGTGCTAGAGCTCAAGTGGAATCCGAGACGGAGACTGCCTTGGTGGATTTTTCCACGGCGGTAGAAAATGAACAATTTGAAGAGGCGGATTCACTATCTCAATGGCTACAAAGTCAATCATTGTCTCCGGTACAAAAGCTTCGCTTTTACGAAGTAGATCTGCGACGTCTTTCTTCACTAAGTGACTACGAAAAGGAGATAGCTCAGCGGGATGAATTTATTCAGCAATTAGAAATTTGGAGGGACGAAGAGAGCCGTGCGGAGGTAATAGATAGCCTACTTAGGAAACAAGCCGACCAGTTGTTGGCTCAAGGGAGTAGGTCTTATCGGCAAGGCAAGTATGACGCAGCTCATCAATATTTACACACCTATCAATCCCTGATAAAGAGTATTTCGGATCCGATGTATGAGGTAGAAGGCCTGAATTTGAAAGGGGTTCTTTTCTTCTATTCGGGAGATCTTGATTCGGCAGCACTTGCATTTGAAATTGTTTCTGAGAAAGCCTTGATGACTGGTGATTCCTCATTGTGGAAGAGGTCTTTGGGCAATGCCGCTACTATTTATAAGGGATTAGGCAGACAATCCGAATCGCTTGCTTTGTACCAACAGCTAATGCAATTAGGTATTTTAGAAAAGGATACGGCTAGTCTTCTGCGTGGGACCACGGGCATAGGGCAAGTATATTATGGTTTGCACGATGATGACTCTGCCCAGCGGTATTTCCGGTGGAATGTGAAGCTATCTGAACAGGTAGGTGATGAGTACCAGTTGGCTTTCGGTAGTTCTGACTTAGCAGATATTTTCAAACGGAAAGGAGAATGGGATTCGGCAGGTTACTACTATCGCCAAAGCCTGGACCTACGTAAGCTCATGGGGGATGTGGCTGGGCAAGCCTATGTATTGGAGCGCTTAGGAGATTTGCATTACCAGCAGGGCATGTTAGACATTGCCCTCGTCTATATTGATTCGGGGCTGGCAATCTCCGTGCCTGATCAGCTGGCAGAAGAAAATCTATTGCTGTATTCTTCGCAGGCCAAAATTTTTGTGGACCAAGGGAAAGCTGCGGCTGCTTTAGGACCTGCCTTGGAATCTATGCAATGGGCAGATAGCACGGGGCGATTGGACCACCTCAGCAATGCCGCTGAAGCAGTATACATAGCCTACGAGGCCCTGGGTAGGAAAGCGGAGGCTTTCGACTACCTGAAGATGTATCAAGAGGCCACCGATAGTATTGGTGGTGAAGCTACTACCCGACGCATTGCCCGGCTGGAATATCAATACCAGGCAGAGAAGGACCGAGCCTTGCGAGAAGCAGAGGCTGAAAAAGAACGGTCGCTGTTTGAAGCTCGTTTGAGGCTGCGCAATTGGGTGCTGGTGGGTGTGATAATAATCTCCGCTTTGGCCGTTTGGCTTGCTTTCACCTACCGTAGGTTTTTCCGTAGGCAGCAGTCAGATAGTCAGCGGCTAAGCCGACTGGTGCAACAGCTAGAGGTGAAGAATGAGGAACTCATTGAGCTGCGTTTGGTGGAGAAGGAGCGTTCTGAAGAAACTTTGGCGATTAAGGACAGTGCCCTGGCGGCTATGGCGATGACCTCTCACGAGAAGGACGCTATTCTGGAACAGATTACCCAGCGTGTGCAACGGTTAGAGGAGCACTTGGAAACCCAACACAAATCCGAATTGCGTTCCATTTACAAAGACCTGAATGATACCGTAAATAAGGAAGAGAGTTGGGATAGTTTCCTACACCGATTTGAAGCAGTGCATCCCCACTTCTTTGAGCGCCTCAAACGAGATTATCCGGTACTAACCAACAACGATCTCAAAATTTCTGCTTACGTGAAAGTAGGGATGACCAATAAGGATATTGCCCAGGTAACACACCTGGCGGTGGCTTCGGTGAAAAAGAATCTCAACAGACTCAAGAAGAAACTTAGCCTAACTGCAGAAGATAGTATCCGTGATTTTATGCTTGAGTACTGAGAAAGAGAATACTGTCGGCAAATTTTCGGGCAAGAATATAAAACTCAGAAGTGTTTACTGGGCACAACTAAATTCTGGATGCTGTCGAAATGGCGCTTGTCTCTTCAAAAATCCATGAAATTTATCCACGTGGGATTGTATTCCTAACCCTTAGCGAACAGGCTTTTGATGGTGATCACGTTAAGGGGGAACTCGCCCATCACATGCATGAAACTAAGTCCCAAGCCTGCAATAAATCCTAGTTTGTAGTCGATGGCGAATAGTGCCACAATGATGCCCCAGATTACAATAATACCGCTGGTTTTCTTTACCGATAGGTTCTTGTGCCAGCCAATAACGCTGGTTTTGGAGAACCAATTGAGGTAGTGGTAGATGTAGGCGAAGGAGATGAAGATTTGTAAGCGGAGGAACAGTTTGTCGTACCACGCAAAGGAGGTTCCATCGGTCAGGCTTAGGGTTTTCCCAAACAGGACATTGGTTATGTGGAAATTGTTCTCCACTATCATTTCCTTGGTAGCCTCCGGGAATATGTAGAGAATGTTGGCCGGGTCGAAGAAGGCAATAAAAACGGGAGCTGCAACGGCCATGCCCAAGGCAGCGTATCCCCATTTACTCTTGCTTCGTTTTGCACCAAAGTACATGAACAGTAGAGTGAACAAATAAACATGTACAAGTGTAGGGAGTAATAGCCCGATGAAGATGTAGTAGAATTCTACCTCGCGTAGAAGTATGCCGAGTGCCACTCCTACCCCCAAAGCAGCTAACCGGATTTTGCGGTTTTTGGTGAGTACAAAGGTGATGGCTAGTAATAGAGTGACAAATAAGAAGGCGTTAGAAAAAACATCAACTTCATTGATGGCATTAGTAAGCCCCGCGGGGAACCAACTTGCGGTCGGGTACTTAGGGTCAACTAATTTCGGGAATGAAACCAGAAAGGCACCACCAAAGGCGATCCAAATCCATTGCCGATTTTTCATGAAATAGTCCCGGCCATGTAGCCAGTTGAGTTCGGTGAGGTAGTGCAACGGCCCTAGTACTGCGTAGGCAACTAAAAAGCCCCGATAGGGAAAAAAAACGGCTAGAGCCAGGGAAATAATCACCAACCCCACATTTACCTGATCTACCCTTTTTGCTGTTAATGCTTTTGCCATTTTTTGCTTGCCTTTCCTGCGCAACAATTATAATGTTTTTAGGTATTCGATTACCGCATCGCGTTCAGGATCCTGAAGCCGATCACCGAAATAATGTCCTTCGTTCCCGTAGCCCGGTAGCGTGGTGTTATATATTGATCTTTTCTTGCCTCCAGATTCATCGTACTTCCACCCAACGGCTTCAAAATCATAAGCGTCTGGTCTTCGAGCCCACTTCTCGGGGCGAAGCGTACTGTTTAGTAATGCCTCTAGTGTGGGTACCGAACCGTTGTGTAGGTAAGGAGCAGTAGCCCAAATACCATCTAATGGGGGAGCTACATACCCTTCTTCGGCCACAAGCTGGGAGTAAGGAGCAGATGTTGCGTACCAGCTTTGGTTGTACCAATCTGGTAGGCCGCTTTGGCGTGTGAAATATAAAGCCATGTAGGGATCAGTTCCCACTTTGACCAGTGATACCAATTTGTTGGGGTAGGTCCAGTCATCTCCGTAGGTGCCGTGACACCGGCTACAGCGTTCCTCAAACACTACCTTGCCTTTCAATGCTAAATCCTGATCAATTTCCCTGGGGTAGGCCGGGGGCTCCAGGGTTTTGCCCCAGGCTACTACATCCACAAAATTCTTCTGTACCTCTCGGGCAGCGGTACTGTCATGAATTCCTAATACCGAGGCTTGCATGAGTAGCTTACTGAAATCTCCCCGTCCCATTCCGTTCCAGTAGATGGCCGTTTTCTTTTTAAGATGCCAGAGAGGTGGTACGTCGGTAGCCAAGGTATAGTCAATCATTTCCCAGCCGGGTTCCTCCTGGTACTCTAACGTGACAGGATCTCTGCGCAACACGCATCCTTCTTCCAGCCGGAAGGCCGGATTGGGCCCGTCAAACGGGGTGATGATGTAGGGGGCGGTAGAGTTTAAGAATCTGCGATAGTCCGAAAAAGCTTCCCACTCCGGGCTATCGCTCCCGAAACGACGCTTGATCAGGGCATTGAGAAACTTGAGCTGTAGGGTACGGTTCTCGGCGTAGTCATTATCCACCTCACCCAGGCCCAGTTGGTAACTGCCTTGAAAGGTTTGGGCATGGCAGGAAAAGCAATTGCCACTGCTCACTTTCACACCATTATCGAACGCAAATACATTGTAGCTAGGTCGGGTCAGTCCATTGTCGCCGGGGCGTGGATACAGGGTGTCAGGCTCCCGAGACTCCGGATTGAAAAAAGCCCAAGGGATTCCGGAGCCAATGTACCCTCCGGTGGTGATGTATTCATGGCCTTGCTGAGGGTCTCCACCCCCTACTTGTGGGCTAGCGGGCAGAGATCTGGACCTAAAATCTGTCAAGGAACTGGCATCCGGAAGCTGACGTGTTGCTGAGCATGCAGCCACCCAAAGAGCAAAGGTGAGCAGGGTAAATAGGGTGCGAAAAGATACTTTCATGACCACAGTTTCGTCTATCAGGGTAAGATAGTTAATGAACTTGTGGAAGAGAAAGGTTCATGTGTACTCCTTTAGCCACAATAAATTACCGCCTAGGCCTTACCTTTGAACATGCACTTCATTCAGATTATGCATTCTCGGTTCTTCGTAAAGATATGGACTTTTGTGGGTTTGGTGGTTGTGCTTGGTGCCTGCCAAACCCAACCTCAGTCTCCGCAAGGTGATCCTTCCCCTTCTTCTGACTTGGCCTACGCCACTACTTTTTCGTTGGCCGAGTCGGATTCAGGTACTGCCCTAACCATTCACACTCCTTGGTCGGGCAATAGCCAAGGCATGCATTATTTCTTGCATCCTAAAGATCAAGCCACTCCTTCATTGCCCGACTCGGTAAAGGCTATTGCGGTTCCGGTGGAACGGTTGGTCTGCTATTCCACCACTCATTTGCCCTACTTGGCTATGTTGCACGCAGAGGATGCTCTGGTGGCCTACCCGGGTACGCAGTATATTTCCACACCTAGCGTGAAGGAGCGCGTGGAGCATGGACAGGTTCGCGAGTTGGGCTCCGATCGCTCCATTAATCCTGAAGTATTGCTGGATACGCAACCTGATGTGGTCATGATGTTTGCCTTGGATGGCCCGGGGGCGGAATATGACCAAATTCAAAATTCAGGGACTCCGGTCATCTTTAATGCAGATTATTTGGAAGAACATGCCCTGGGTAGGACTGAGTACATCAAATTGTTTGGCGCTTTGCTTGGTAAGGAAGAAGAGGCGACCAAAATTTTCGCTGAAATAGAAATGGATTTCAACACCCTTTTGGGAAGCATCCATACTATCCAAAAGCCTACGGTGTTTAGTGGAGTGGTGTATGGAGATACGTGGTTTACTCCAGGCGCGGATAGCTGGGCCGCAGATTTTATCACCAGAGCAGGTGGGCAGTACTTGTATGCCGACCATCCGGGTTCGGGGACTTTGCCACTGAGTTTTGAAAGTGTATATGCCAAGTGCCTGGATGCTGACTATTGGATAGGTGTGGGCAGCTACACCTCAAAAGAGGAATTGCTGGCGGCCGATGCCCGCTACGAGGATTTTGCTGCGGTGCAGTCTGGGCAGGTATATTCTTATATGAAACGTGCCGATCCTAATGGCGGGGTGCCCTACTTTGAGCTAGGATATGCCAGACCTGATTTAGTCCTTTCTGATGTGATAAAAATCTTGGAACCAGAGAGTCAGCCAGACTCTTTAAACTTCTTTATCCGTTTGAATTGAGATTCTCGACGACGCATAAAGTCATTGGATTATGGACCGGCAGCCTCATTTTGGTGCTGTTGTTGTTCGTACTTTCCATAAGCATGGGTTCGGTAACTATTCCTTTGGGCGATGTAGTGAGCAGCCTGACGGGTGGGGAAGTAGAAAATCGTGCGTGGAAACAGATCATACTCAACTTTCGACTCCCCAAAGCATGTACTGCCCTGCTGGCAGGGGCAGCGCTCTCTATCAGCGGCCTACAAATGCAAACCCTGTTTCGCAATCCGCTCGCGGGCCCTTTCGTATTAGGCATTAGCTCCGGTGCTAGTTTAGGCGTGGCACTACTGCTGATGGGAGGCTTTTGGCTCACTGGCGTATGGTCGCAGTTTAGCAGTGCATGGGTAGCCGTAGCTGCTAGTCTGGGGGCGGGTAGCGTTTTTCTATTGGTCATGCTCGTGAGCTTTCGAGTTCGCGATTCTATGACCCTGCTCATTGTCGGGCTGATGGTAGGCAGCGCCAGCAGTGCTCTGGTGAGCATCATCCAGTATTTCAGTCGTGCAGAACAGATACAAGCCTACCTCATTTGGACCTTTGGTAGTTTGGGCGGATTGTCTTGGGTAGAGCTGGGCTGGCTAGCCCCGATAGTACTTGCCGGTTTGTTTATGGCTTTTGCTATGGTGAAGCAGCTAGACGCTCTTCTGCTGGGCGAACACTATGCACGTAGTTTGGGCGTCCGCATTGGGCGCGTCCGTATCGGTATCATTGTTAGTACCGCCTTACTAGCCGGCAGCGTCACCGCCTTTTGTGGGCCCATTGCCTTCATCGGTTTGGCAGTGCCCCACTTGGCCCGCTTGCTCATGGGTACTACCCGGCACGCCATCATTGTGCCCACCAC
>DMST01000300.1:0-2514 GCA_003454975.1 Cytophagales bacterium
GGCGCGGCCGGCGGCATCACGGCCACCTTTCACCACCTGCTGGGGGCCCAGTTGGAATCGGGTGCTCAGTTTGTGATGGACCGATTGGGGGTGCCCAAGATGATCAGCCAGATGGACTACGTGATTACGGCCGAGGGATCACTGGATGCACAATCCCTGGCGGGCAAGGCTCCGGGCTTGCTAGCCCAGATGGCCCAAGCCCAGCAGGTGCCTACTTTTGCGCTGGTAGGGCAGGTGAAGGACCGGGAGGAAATCAGCAAACGCTTTGACGTGGTGTTTCCTATCAACCCCGAATGGAAAAATGCGGAGTATGCTTACCAAGAGGTGGAAAGCCACCTGAGCTGGGCCGCTGAGCAGGTGGGGCGCATGTTGAAGTTGATGCGCCGGGAGACGGTACTCTAATTATGGGTTTGAGTATCTCCGATGCCGAATAGGGAGGATAATTTCTCTTTGAGCGATTCTACGCCACCTACATTCTCACGGGGAAAAGGGGTGTCGGGCACGGGTACGCCCAGCAGGTTGCAGAGTGGTTCCCAGCCTTCCGTTACATCGTATTCGGTTAGTTTATCAGCCGGTACAATAGACCGAATTTGGTCTTTGTGCTCCTCGTAGCCTCTTTTCCAGCGCTCAGGTTCAAATTTGCCTCCGCCCATGCGCTCAAACAGCATGTCCAGGGTCTCGTTGATGTGCTTAAGCTTGGACATAAACCGCAACTTGCGCACGATACTCAGGGTTTTGAGCGCGCGCGATACGCTATCTACCCAGGCATCGGTATCCCGATAGTTGAGCAAAACCTTTGCCTCTGGGAATAGCTCCATCTGCTCCTTCACTGCCCAGCACATGGGCCAGCCTACTGAGGCCTGGAACCCTTCAAAATCTTGCTCAACAAAGGTTTCCCTACCGCGTACTACTCCGTTCATGTGCGCATGCACGGTGCTGTTGGCAAAGATGTAGTCTTGCGACATGGTTTTGAAACCTAGTTGTTCGAGCGCGTTGAATAGTGAAGTAGTACCACTTCTTCCCAGTCCGGCTACAATGAGTTGCATAGGTATACACGTATGAAGTTATAAGCTTGAAATTTAGGCAATTCCTGACATTCTGTGAACGTTTTGATGCTAATAAGGGTCTACCCGTTATACCCCTACATGTACCATACAAACAAGAATGAATGAAATACCCCGCATTACTTTTTGCCCTGTCGCTGATGGTGAGTCTTCTGGGTTGTAACAGACCGGAGGGAGAAGCCACGGACATTAGGATTGAGTTTGAATTGCTGGTAAATGGAGAGCCCCTGGACCTCAGTGAAGGGCAATATACCAGTGAGGATGGACTGACGTACCGAATTGATGATTTTAAGGTCTATTTGAGCAATGTTGTCTTTAATGGTAGTGGGAGCGATTTTGCCGAAACAGAAAGCTACCATTTGTTGGCGCCCACGGCGGGCCAGAGCGCTCTCAGTTTTGTTGTGCCCCAAGTACCCCGAGCCAATTACACCGGCCTGACCTTAGGGGTAGGTGTGGATCCTGAGGCGAACGTGAGCCTGGACAATCCGGGTGATCTTAACCCCAGCAACCAGATGGCCTGGAACTGGAACGTGGGATATAAATTTGTACTGTTGGAAGGGGAAGCGGTCGCGGCAGACAGTACCTTGCCTTTGGTGTTTCACATTGGGTTTGAACGCAACTATGCTACGCAGTCTTTTTCGTTTACCAATGACCTGGACCTGACTCTGGAAGAAACGGCCACACTGACCTTCGAAATTGAAGTAGGGGAGTTGTTTCGCAATCCGAATACGATCAATTTTGGCGAGGCCAACAACCTCCAGTTTGGTGAAAATGTAGACTTGGTAGCAGAGAACTGGGGTTCGGGCTTTCTAACCTTTACTGGATTTACTATCCCCGAATGACCCAACGTTCGATAAATACATTTTTTATGGGGGCAGGTCTTTGGATCTGCCTTTCTTGTTCCACTGCGCCCCAAACTACCCCATGGGTTTGGCCTGAGTTGCCAGAAGGGGTAGGGGTGCCGGCGGTGCCCGAACGCAACCCCATGACAGTAGAGGGGGTGGCCCTGGGCCGCAAGCTGTTTTTCGACCAAGGGCTATCGCAGCCACGAGGGGTAAGCTGCATGAGCTGCCACATGCCGGGTATGGCTTTTACGGATGGCTTTGCGGTATCGCGCGCGGGGGTGTCGGGCAAGCCCTTGCTACGAAACTCGCCAACGCTAATCAACCTGGCTTGGGGTGAGGGCTTCTTTTGGGATGGAGGAGCTACCAATCTGGAATCGCAGGCCTACGGGCCACTACAGCACCCGGATGAGATGAATAACGGTGATCTGAAGCGCCTGGAGACTTATTTGCGCCAGCACCCGGAGTATCCGGCGTTGTTCCAGGCGGCCTTTGGGCCCGAGGCCCAGGTGGATAATGTGGAGGTGGTCCGCGCCCTGGCCCAGTACCAGCGCACGCTGGTGAGTTTCAATACGCCCTGGGACCGCCACCAGGCGGGGGAGGAGGTT
>DMST01000300.1:2552-3946 GCA_003454975.1 Cytophagales bacterium
TCGGGAGGAGGGAGCCCTGTCTGAGCTGGCCCTGCGGGGTTGGGAAATCTTCCAACAGCAGTGCAGCGCCTGCCACACACCGCCCCTGTTTACCGATCAGGGCTATCATAACAACGGTCTGGATGCTGCCTTTCCGGCTAACCACGAGCAGGTGCGCATGGGGCGTTACCGCATCACGCTGGACTCAGCGGATCTGGGCAAGTTCAAAACGCCTACGCTTCGCAATATCGCCCGCACCGATCCCTACATGCACGACGGCCGGTTCGATGCCCTGGAGGAGGTGTTGGATCATTACGCGCACGGTATTCAACCTTCGGCTACGCTGGATTCAGCATTGGCGGGTGGCTTAACCTTCAGCGATGAGGAGCGGGCTGCCTTGCTGGCTTTCTTGCGAGAAGGTCTAAAGGATGAAGAATTGCCGCATTAAGTAGGGGCTAGGCAGCAAAAAAGCCAGCTATATGGGGTCGTGTGCCGATGCCCAAATTAGGCCATTTGGCCCTTACCCATCAGGGTGCTGGCTAGCTCCATGGCTTCTTCTTCGGTGGATACCACCTTTACCTTTGCGTGCTGTTTCACCAGCAGCATAATCCCACGCAGCATCATGCGGGCGATCATCCCGTGCTGCACAATGATGGAGCCGTTTAGGCGATGCTTATATTTTTCGGCGATCTCATTGATGAGGTTGCCCAGCTTTACCCGGATCTCACTGGAGACCCACATCTCGTTCCCCATGGTGATCACCACATAGGAGCCCGACCGGTTACCAATCTCCTCATCCAATTGCCGAAAGTACGCTTCAAGTTCTTTTACCGTAGGGTCCTCCATCGCCATCCGCAGTACAATGACGGGATACTGGCTCATATCAATCTTGCCTATGCTCATGGGAAAAAGTGTTGCTTGCTCAACGATGAAAGGCTCAATTTTAGACAATTCTGGGTCTCCATGGGCGGTTATTCTATCAATCCGGACTTGTCATCGTTTAATGGTTTTTACCAATCGACTGGCTTTCAAGGGAAAACGGGAGGGGTTGGAGGAGTAAACTATCCAGAAGAAAATTGTAGCCCGATCTTTTCTTTTAGGACCGGGCTTAGGTACGCTGCTCCGCAGGTTATACGTCGGAGCCTTTCAGCATTTTATTCCAGTATAGGTATGGGAGCATGTGTTTTTTGAGCCACCACAAGCGCAAGTGCTCTTTCTCACTGTGGAACACGCCCATCTTCTTTAATTTGGGGTCGGGGGTGAAGTTGCCTTCGTAGTCAAACTCCGCCAATACCATCTTCCCATAGCCCGTCACTAAGGGACAGCTGGAATAGCCGTTGTAAGAGGCTGGTTTTCGGTTGCCTTGTTTGATGGTTTCCAGCAGATTGGTAACGGCCACCGGTACTTGCTTCCGG
>DMST01000231.1:0-579 GCA_003454975.1 Cytophagales bacterium
GTAAGCCGCTCGGCGGCAGGCTACTAAGGTGGTGACCGTGAGTAGCGAAAAGGCCTGGAAGGTAGAGCAGCTATACCCCGAAGTAGCCACCCGGTTCATCGCCAACGGCATTGACCTGGCCGACTGGCAGCCTACTCCTAGCGAGCAAAGCTTTGCCGAAAACTGGCGAGCAGAGCACACCCAAGGGCGTTTGGTACTGGGTCTGGTGGGGCAGCTAAAGGCCAAAAAGGGCCTCTCATTCCTGTTGGAATCTTTGCAGCACCATGAGCTGGCCGAGAAGCTGCACCTATTGCTGATCGGTGAGCTGGCCGAGGATGTATCCACGGCCCTGGAGGCTACAGCCTGTTCGTACACCCACCTACCCTTCTTGGATCGGTTCGAGCTACTCAAGTACTACCCCTGCTGCGACGGTATTTGCATCCCCTCTTTTTACGATGGCATGCCCAACGTCCTGTTGGAGGCAGGCGGTTTGGGCATCCCCATTCTAGCTTCGGACGTAGACGGCATGCACGATGTGCTCCACGTGATTGCCCCGCAGCTCCTCTTCGCCCCCGGCGACGCCCACGGCCTGCGCAAGGC
>DMST01000231.1:622-1452 GCA_003454975.1 Cytophagales bacterium
CGGCCTGCGCAAGGCACTCTTTGACTGGTCACAGGCCGATGAAAACACGCGTGCTGCCTGGGGCCTGATGATCAAGAACCACATTGCAACCCATTACACCCATGAACAAGAACTGGATCAATACCAAGAGCTTTTTGCCGGCTTATAGCCTGCTGACAGTCCTTCTTATAGCCCAATGCGGAGGCGGAGAAAAACCTGCTTCCCAAAACGGCCCGGCTCCCGCAGCGGAGGAGGAGATGACCGTGATACCCGGGGATAATTACTTTGCGGTGCGCAGCAGTGCGGGCACCTATGAGGTATTTGTAGAGGGCAACGACTTGGCCCTGGAAGGCCCCAACCTCTCTTGGCTGGGCGAGGAGAAGGGCGACAAACGCAAGTTTTACGATGCCTCGGGAAACGTAGCCCTGGAGATAAAATACAGCGATGACGATAAGTTCAAGCTGCGCAATGCCGACGGCACGCTCCGCTGGAAAGTGAAGGTATACGATGACAAGGTAAAGGTGGCCGACAACGAGGAGATGGAAAATGCCTACGAAATCCGGCTATACGAGGGCGGTCGCATTAAGCTAAAGCGCGATGAAGAGGAGCTGGCCGAATGGCGCGTATCCAGCCAAGCCGCCGCCGAGCTCACCCGCGAGGGCCTCACCGTGACCGGGCTCAACCAAGGGTTCGCTCGCGGTGCCTTCCTCATCGAGGCTCTCACTCCCCAGGAGCAGCTTGTCCTCGCCGCCGAGCTATTCGTGAGGTGAATTTTTATTTGGGGCTGCATACCCCCTAGATGCCCATTCCCATGCATATCTTCTACGCCCTGGGCGGTGGCTGGGGCCACC
>DMST01000231.1:1530-6437 GCA_003454975.1 Cytophagales bacterium
CTACGCACCTACATCCAGTCCCTCGGGCACATCCCGTACCGCGTGCTCACCGCCAACCCCGTAGCCCGCGAGCTATTCGCACCCGAGCAGCTTCTATGGCTAGAGGTAGACGCCCGTATACAGGCACCCGAACTGGCCTCGGCCATTCAGCAGGTCTTGGAAGGCCTCGAAATCACCCACTGGTACGTGGATACCTTCCCCAACGGGATTTTAGGCGAGCTGAGTCTGGTAGAGATCGAAGCTACCCAGCGAATTTATCTAGCCCGACGGCTCAAGTGGGAAGCCTACCTACCGCTATTGGGGGACTCCTCCCCTACCTTTGATGAGGCCATAGCGTTTGAACCGCTACATCCAACGCAGCAGACTTGGCTAGCCGAGCACTCGGTCAAGCATAGGGACTACCCCTACCCCAAGCCCCAGCCAGATCTCTTTCGGATCCTGCCCTTCCTCTCGATATTTGAGGGGCCCCACTGGCTGGTCATGCACACCAGCAATCTGGAAGAAGTAGAAAGCCTCTGGGGCTATGCCCAGTCCGTGGCTCAGCAGGAGTCCGTGGAGCCCACCTGGATTATCCTAACCGACCAGCCCCTGCCCCCCCCCAGCCAGGGCCTCATCCAGCAGGATCCTGCCCCTTGGGATTGGTTTCCGCACGTAGACCGTATCTTCTGCGGCGGCGGCTTCAATACGCTACAGCAAGTCCTGCCTTATCGAGAAAAGGTAAAGGCCCTACCCTTCCCTCGCCGCTTCGACGACCAGGCCGAAAGGATTCGGCGGTTGTTGGGGTGAGTTTCGCAGGGGGCTTACTTCTGTAGTTTGGGTAGCCTGCATAGCATATATAGAATAGCCACATGATCCCGAGTCCCACCTGACATGGCCTTTACGTACCCCTGAAGTATTCGAGCCTTCTCACAGAAGCAGCCAACAAACTGTGGGATTCTTCGTGGCTGTATATCCGTTCGGCATCCATCTTGGGCTCTCCGATCAGTTTTGATTTAAGATAAAATCGTAGAAAAGAAGAAAATAGCGATTTGGTGATGATTACTGATGCCGAGCCATAAAATGTGCTAGCTCTTTAAAGGCCTTGGGAAATTTTTTCTTACGGTCTTCTAAATTGTATGGGATAACAATATCATCACCCAAATATTCAATTATTAAATCCCTAAATATAGAGTCAATCGGATATAATTTATCTGATATTATTCGAATAAATATGAATTTATTTAATGTACCCGAAGAAATTAAATGACTATAGAGTAATTGATGTGCCTTTTGTAAAAAAGACACAAACTTAGGACTTTTTACCTTGCCTAAACTTGCGATTTCTTCCCTTAGTTCATCATTAAAGAATACTTCTTCTAAATCTCCAACATGTAGTTTCCTAATCAATTCGTCAACACGACGAAACAAATCACCTCCATAACCCTTAAAGCTTTCCCTAAAAACAATACTAATATTTTCCGGGAGACTTTTTACTATTTCATTTTCAATTGAAAATTCATCTGACAGGCCTATCAGATACAGAATATCCTTCTCTAGTTTATGAATCATTGAATAGATGCATAATGGAAGAAAACCTGTTTTTTTCCAAACCACCGCCGAGAATTCGCTTACATATTCTTTTCTAAAATAATTTGAATTCACATTATTCTTTTTTTCTAAACCCTGATAAGCAATCTCCAAACCAACAGGATTTATCAGAATATAGGAAAGATAATCTTTAAAAATAGTCCTTACCAATTCGGTTGTAAAAACTGGCAGATGAGAGAATGACACCCTGTTTAACTGCAAGGGTAAACTATTTTCAGAATCTAGAATGCGAACTGAAGGGTGACGAAACCATTTTGGTATAGGAAAATTGGCTTTATGAAATCCATCTGGAGAACTTAATATTATTCCATTACACGACACTTCGATATCTCTATATTTTTTATCATATGTCCAGATTATACGATCATAATTTGGGTCTTTAACCTCTACCCAGGCTTTAAGATTTTCATCATTGGGCATTGGATCGTGGCTAATTGAGTACCTATGTATATTATTAAAAAGTTCGATTTCTAACTTAGGAATTAAAAAAGTATACCATTCAAGAAGGTGACTTTTACCATACGTGCGCATTGTCCTATATCTATCTTTCCAAAAATCCTCCGAGGCATAAATCTGATATAAATTTATTCTGATTCTTGTACCAATTGGCAGAGAATGGTCCTTATTTATTTCAATTCCTTCTTGGTTCAATCGGGTACTAAAAGAAAAACCATAATTAGTATCTACTCGGCGTGTGGTTACCTCCAGATAATCACCCAATAAAAAAGCAGCTAATGCTCCTATTCCAAAACGCCCATTTCGGATAATCTTACTTTTTCCTAATTCGTCTTGATAGGCCCTTGCCCAATGTTCGCTTTTTCTGTAAGAGGCCCCTGCGGTAAGAAAAAAATCCCGAATCTCCTCCGCATCCATTCCTCTGCCATTATCGGTAATTTCAAAATAAGTCCGTTTGCCTTCATTGTACACAGAAATCTTGACCAAACCTTCATATTCGTCCCCTTCTAAATGTTCTCGTTCCCGACAAGCATCTACTGCATTCTGAATCAACTCTCGAACCCCAAAAGCAGGATCATCTCCGTAGAGAGGAGCAATGAGAAGTTTAATCAATTCACCATGGGTTTTGAATCGGAACCGATCGGGTACGTAAGAAACGGAATCCGCAAAACCAGGATCTGAAAGATTAGAATCAATCCGACGAAACCGGATGCCGAGCTGAGGATGCGACTTACCGTATACTTCTCCCAGTACCGCCCAACTGGTATCCAGTTCTTTTTGAATACTTTCAAAAAGGCCTTGAAGCTTTAGGAAGAGAGCACTGGTTTCGGGCTCTGCCTCAACATAAATGCGTTCCGGATCATCTTCTCCTTCCCAGTAAACGTGTAGAGTGCTTAGGTGGGCAGCATGCTCTGACATGGAGAACGGGCTGGCTAAAGCGCGGGTACGTAGTGTGGTTTCAGAGGTCCGAGTTGCGTCCATCTGGAGGTAATCAGCAATGCGCAGTACTACCATCCAGAAGGGCACCAATACTTTACCCGGGTTGGTTCTCACCTTGGAAAGACGACGGAGTTCGTTGAGCGCCTTGCGTAAGTCCATACCGTGGCTGCGAGCAATCAGACCAATCATATTCCGGTCTCTGGATGTAAAATCTTCGGCCATCACAATGCGATCCGTACCCGCACCAGGAAAACCTAGCAGCGCAATCTCGTGCGCCAATCTGGGATGGTGCCGCCGGATAAATTCCCCAATCAGCAGCTTGTGCTTGTTCGTTATGTCATTCGGCCTTTCCAAGGGCGGGGTATCTATGTACGTATGCTCATCCCCAAACATTTGGTGGAGCTTAGCACCGTCCCAGCGTTTGGCCTCGTGCATATACTCCTGCCATAGTTGTGGCCAAGGCTTTTCGTCAAGCGGCTGAGAGGGTTCAGGCACATAGTTTCCACTCAGCAATTGCTGAAAGCCAGCCAGGCTGAGATGCATTCCCAGATCGTGCAACAGTACGGCCAGGGTATAAAAGGCAATATCCTTCGAGCCCAAGACATCGGCGGCAAAAGCTTCGGGAGTGATCAGAGCCTCTGAGGTAGCAAGCACCTGTGTAATATGATCGATCCCGTGGTCGGTATATTCGGGAAAGAATTCCAGTCGGTTTTCCTTTAATATTTCCCCGTAGGTACTTAGCGTGCGAGACACCGTGCCCAGCAGGCCTTGGTTTTGCTCTAGCAAGGCTTTGAATCGGTCGGGAAGGGGTACGTTGGCCATAGCTTACAGATAGATAGTGTAGGAAAATACGGCTCTGCCTACAGCTACACCAAATATTATAAAGGGAATTTACCCACAAGCCTATAAATACACCTGCAGCCTGCCAAGGTCAGGTTTACAAACCCGCAAAACTTTCCAAGTGAATTAACTAATGGAGCGACTACCCATGCTTTTGTGTCCCTGGAAGGGTAGCCACAACTTTCGAATGGGCAATACAAAGCAATATTTCTGTAGGATAGGCAGCATGTTACACATCCTACAGAATGAGCCCAGGCTGATCATAATCCATATACCCACCTACGAAATCGCTCATTTGTTTTATCCCAGAAATACGTGTCACAAAACTGTCAATTCATCCTGCCTTTGCGAGGCTTCGTCAGATTCTTTTGCCGGCGCAACCTGACTCCGTAATTTTACATCCCCATTCTTAAATACTACACATGAGACGAATGCTACTAGGGGCAGTCATGTTCCTGTTCAGCCTTGCTGCCGCCTACGGCCAGGACCGATACGAATACCGTGTGGACCTGAACACAGTGGAGAATGACCAGCTACAAATACACCTCACCACACCGAAGGTGAGCGAAACCACGGTGGAGTTCCATATGCCCAAGATTGTACCGGGTACCTACGCCATCAGTGACTTTGGTCGCTGGGTGAGCGACCTGACTGCGCTGGATGGGTCGGGCAACGAACTGCCCGTGAAGAAGCTGGACAAAAACCGCTGGCAAATTAGCAATGCCACGAAGTTGACCAAGATCACCTACTCACTGGACGACACCTACGACGGAAAGCTGAAACGGCCTTTCCAGCCCTCAGGCACCAACTTTGAAGCAGGCCAGAACTTCCTGCTTAACACCCATGGCACCTTTGGTTACTTAGAGGGGTATCAAAACCTGCCTTTCGGAGTGCGTATTACCCGGCCAGAAACCTTTTACGGATCCACTTCGCTACAGCGCGCAGGCACGGAGGGCACCACGGACATCTTTGAGGCGGCGCGGTACTTCGAGTTGGCCGACAACCCCATCATGTACTGCGAACCGGACACCGCCAGTGTGATGGTGCGTGGCGCCCAGGCCACGGTGTCGGTCTACTCACCCAAC
>DMST01000056.1:0-3568 GCA_003454975.1 Cytophagales bacterium
CGGCTACCTCCAGCCTTTCCATCGGTACTACAGTAGCCGAAAAAGTACTGGCGCGGCTGGTGTGATCGATTGATGAAGGTAATGATCGCTAATTAGGGAAAGATGGAGGCCTCCTATCATACCTATCATAAAGGGTCGTTTTCTTCTACATACGAAGCTATAGCCTACCGCTTGGAGCGGTAGCTGTAGCTGAGCCCAAAGGTGAGAATCTGGTCGTCTTGCTGAATGCCTTCAACTACTAGTTGCTCTCGGTTCCAGAGATAAGAAGCGGACAGCGACAAGTTTTGGATAAGCTTAACGTCGAGGCCTAGCTGGGCATGAATTCGGTAATTGTTCAGATCACTGAATGCAGGCTGCCCAAAAGCTTCATAGAAAAAATGTACTTGATCTGACCACCGGTGGGTACCGTACAGCCACAGTGTGCCTCGCCCCAAAGGCACCACGGCATTGCCATCGTAGGCATCAAAATTGAAGGAGTTCTCCGTAAACGTAGACTGTTCGTAACATACTGATGCCCCAATCTTTACCACATGTTCGGGCTTCTGTAATATCTGTGCGGTCATGCCTGCTCCAAAGAGATACCGCATACTGATTTGACGGCGAAAATTAGATGATGCTATCCCATATAGGTACGGATACACCGTCTTTCGGCAATTGTAATAGAGGAAATTCCGAGTGTCCAAATCATTGTCGGTAGCATTGCCCGCAAACGCCTGGTAGCGGACTGAGTTTTGGGATTTGAAGGCAAACGGCCCCAGATGAGTGGAAGCCACCAAACTGCTGCTTAGGCTGAAAAAATCCACATTTCCCGCTTGCCGCATACCCGTAAGCGATGCCCTTAATTGAAGCTGTACAGTATCGCTTTCGTTCAGCTGGGCGGAAGCCCAAGGTGCCCAAAAGAGGATGAGGCAAGAGATGAATAGCATTCGAGGCATGGGACAGGCGTAGTTTTTAGGTGATTGGTATTCCTAATTCCAGTTATTCTTTGACAAAGAAAAATTACTGAAAATCAGGGCACTTACATATTCTGCGGAATCTTTAACACAATTGGTGGGGTATGGGATAGACTTCTCCCTGGTAGAGTTTCCATTTGGTTTACATTTCCGTGGGTCCTTGCCATTGAGGAACTATGATCCTGGGCTTGGGTAGACTCGGAAGTAAACTTCGAGCCAGTAGGATGAGTAATAGGTAGGCTCCCTTCTACATGAAAAGAACATAAAATGAGCGCAGTGCGCTTCATCTGAAATTTTAACCCATTCTGCGGACCTCTCACCCGGCTGAACGTGCAGCGACTCTGCACGAAGTCATTTATTTCACCCAAATCCCCCTTCGTAAACCTCTGGTAGCGTAGGGACTCGGAAGTAACTTCAGAGCCAGTAAACTCTTGTGTCTTGACTCTTACAAGACAGCGATCTAGCCTCTCTTTTTGGCCCGGTACTTGCTGCATGCGGAGAAATTAAAATTCTCACATATCACATGAATTCAACCCACAAACAAGGGCTGCTACTGCTGGCCCTCACCTTGGTAGTTTCCCTACACCTTTGGGCACAGCCAACACAAGAAGGCACTGCGGATTTTCTTCCCATTTCTCCCGTTGATTCCTACCTCCAGGAGATCAGGGCCATCCAGAAGGAGATTGGCGCTAACCTAGGCATTAAGGAGGAATACAACCACATGAAGAGCTGGCGGATGGAATTTGCCGGTGTCCGGAGAGTCATGCAGAGTTTTTCTAATGACGATGGCCAAGTGTGCGTTATGCCCAAACCTACGGCTTCTGATACCAAACTGCGGCAGTATTTCCTTCGGGACGGGCAGCTGATTTTTGTACAGGAGAAAGAGCTGCTTTCCAAGGAAAACGATCAATGGATGACCATCGAATACTACTTCGTGAACAGCCAACTGGTGCGTACGGTCAACAGCGAGGACTGCGATGCTTCCTACCCTCCTAGCCTTCAGCTACGGGAAGAAGGACGTTTGTTAGCTGAGGTAACCCAATTTGCCACCAAATTGTAAATCTTGCTCATAGCCGGGGTTAGCCCCGGCTCATTTCCTATCCACGCTGGGCCAAGAATTTCCCTACCCACAAATATCCTTATAATCCAGTAGGCCTTTTCGTCGTTTCTTTCCTAAATTCCCTTACCAATTCATTCGTCGGGAAACGTCAATCCATGTCCTACCCCCTAAGACCCTCCCTCTTCCTGCATTCCCTGTTATTGGGTGTACTTTTGGTACTAGCAATTGAAGGGCATGTCTGGGCTCAGGGGCTGATCTTCAGGGCGCTGGAAAATCAGAACTATGCTAAGGCAGAATTGAGGGCCGATAGGTTCCAAGAGAAAAAACCTGAGCATCCTGCCCTTTGGTATGCGTATGCCCGAATCTACTCTGATAGGCAAAATCCTGGCAGGACCGACCTATACCAGGCGTACCAATATTCGCGCACCGCGCTGGAGTTTTGGCGAGCCACCCTATTGTCTGACCAGACCAAATACACGGAGAAGTTTGGCGTTTCGCTGAAGGCAATTGTGCAGCTGCGCGACTCGCTCATCTGGCGAGATTTCCGACGGGTTAATGAATTCCAGAATATCGATACCCTTGAGGCTTTCCAAGCCCGGTACCAAGACGAAACCTGGATTGTAAAAGAAGCCCAGGATAGGATTCATCAGCTAGCCTATGAGGAAGCCCTGCGCGTGAATACAGTGATGGGATTTGAGGCCTATATGGAAACGTACCCCAAGGCCAATGCAGACCAATACCGCACAATTTTTATCCGTTGGGATGCCAAAGTGTATGCTTTGGAAACGGCATCTGATACCTACGAAGCCTACCGCGCCTTCTTACGCAAATACTGCGAACGCAGGCCCTACCGCTTGGCCAGTAACTTCTGTGGAGAAGCCCAAGCCAAATTCGACCTCCGTCTGTACCAATGGTACCTGGCCCAGCGATCGGTACTGCAGTGGGAAACCTACCTGCGGGAATACCCCCAGGCGCCCTACCGCAAGCAGGCACAAGAACAACTATTCACCCTCTACTTTGCTGAAAATGACCGGGCCGAGTTGGACGCACTGGAAGCTTTCGTGCAGCGCTTTCCCAAGCACCCCAGGGTCAACGAGTTGTGGAGAGATATGATGGCGATCTGGTTGGTAGACGACGACCTGACCACGGTACGCAAGATGAAGGAGCATTACCATGGGTACGTTGGGGCTCCCTTGCAAGCACTAAGCAACGAGGAAGAGCTGCTGAATGATTTTAATCTATCGATTCGAGATCTGACGGTGGCCATGCCCCAGGATTTGGAAGCACTATACGAGGCGCAGTTGACGAATATAGCTCCGCGGGAACCGGCCTACATTGCGCTGCTGCGTATGGTGGAGGGATTGCTGGTAGATGGCCGCCGGGCTGATGCAGCCTTGGTATTGCAAGCCCATGCAAGGCAGTTTGCAGATAACGCGGGCCGTGCCCAACGTTTGCAACGGCTAATTTCTATGTTGCTGGCCGCCCCGGATACCCTCACGATGACCTACCTGCAGCCGCCCGGCTTTGTGTTGGCCGATGACTACCTGCCTGTGCC
>DMST01000056.1:3605-6276 GCA_003454975.1 Cytophagales bacterium
GCAGACGGGCAAACCTTGTACTTTGTACACCGGAGAACGATGGACAGCGTGGTGCAGGAGGATATTTACTATCTACCCCGCGAGGGCCAGCAGTGGGGTGCTGCCGTTCCCTTGTCTGACTCGGTGAATACCCACCGCAACGAAGGGCTCATGGGGATCAGTCCCGATGGTAACACCCTGTTGATGTGGCTCGATGAACAAGGCAACGGGGACATTTACAAAGTGGACCGCACCGAAACCGGATGGGGTCCTCTGCAAAGGCTGCCTTCACCGGTAAATAGTAACAGCTTTGAGGGAGATGCCTCGCTGGTAAACGGGGGGCAAGCCATCCTGTTTGCCAGTGCCCGCGAGGGCAATGTGGGCCATGTTCATTTGTACGGTGAGCCCTTTCACGGTGGCCACTGGGGTAACCTGGACCTGTGGGTAACCGAGCGCCAACCCAACGGGCAATGGGGCCCGCCCATCAACCTGGGAGCTACCCTCAATACGCCCTTTGCAGAGCGCAGTCCTTTTCTGCATGCAGATGGTGAAACCCTGTTTTTCAGCTCCGACGGCCACTACGGACTGGGTCGGCTGGATGTGTTTATGAGCAAACGGCTTTCGGATAGTAGCTGGACGGAGTGGAGCGAACCAGTAAATCTGGGAACGATTCTGAATACTCCCGGCGAAGACTGGGGGTACAAGGTGAGTACGGACGGACAGACCATTTACGGCAGCCGACTGCTGATCAGTGATTCGCTCAACCAATACGACCTTTTCGAGGCGGATCTGCCAAAGCAGTTGCGGCCAGAGACCGTGGTGGTAGTGAACGGAGAGGTGCGGGATCAGGAAGGTGGGGTGGGCATCACCGCCGAGCTACATTGGGAAGATCTGGACACCGGTGAGGAGATCGGTACTGCCCATTCGCACCCGGTAGATGGGCACTATTTTATCGCCTTGCCACCGGGCAGGCACTATGGCTACTATGCCACCAAGGCAGGGTACTATCCCGTAAGCGAGCACCTGGACCTACGCGACAGTGCTCAGGAAGTATATGAAAAAACCATTGAGTTGGTATCCTTGGCCACTCTGGCCCAGGAGGGGCGGGCCCTGCCCATCAACAATGCCTTTTTTGCTACCGGGAGCCATACCCTACAGCCTGCCTCCTACCCGGAGCTGAAGCGCCTGGCGGCACTGATTGAAGAAATTCCTGATTACCAGTTTGAGTTGGGAGGTCATACCGACAACCTGGGAGATATGCCCAGTAATCAGGCGCTTTCCGAAAGGCGGGCCCAGGCAGTCCGGGACTACCTGGTACAGGACCTAAACGTACCTCCGGATCGGGTAGTGGCCGTGGGTTATGGCCCCTCGCAGCCGGTGGCTGATAACCGCAATGCTGCCGGCCGGGCCAAAAACCGCCGTGTGGCTTTCCGTTTGATCCATTAAAAACCATCCTCATGCCCCACCCTATTATGTATATTTTTAGACCGTTGCTACCCGTTTTCATATTATGCTTGATCAGCCTGCCGCTCACGGGACAGGTAAAGAAGATGCAACGGTGGTTGGCCGATGGGGAGTTTGACAAAGCATCCGATTTCTTGCAAAAGCAAGAGGTACGGGCCTATGATAACCCGCCCTTCGTGTTTAGTCAGGTGCTATACCTGCTGCATAGCGGGCAGCCAGAGCGAGACGTGGAGACTGCTTACCAGCAGCTAGGGGTGCTTCATTCCTTGTTGATGCAAGCCGAACCCAAGGACCTGAACCGCTGGGCCAAGGAGGACCTAACGGTGAACCGAACTCTCAAGCTAATGCGGGAATGTGAGCTGGAAGGCTACAACGAAGCCATGGGGAAGAACAGCGAAGTAGGCTGGCAGTATTTTCTCAGCACATTCGATGAATATTCTAATCCTCGCCGAATCGAACGGCTACGCGATAGCCTAGGCTACTGGGAAGCCAACGCCGAAGCCACTTTGCCGGCCTTTGTTCACTACCTGCGTATGCCTCGGCATGCGCCCTGGCGGCAGTGGGCCGAGTACTATCAGGACACCTTGACCTTTCTGGAAAATACCGCCGATTCCAGCTGGCGGAAGATAGAGGCCTATTTAGAGGCCAACAAGGACAGTCGCCACTACAACGAGGCCAAACGCCTGATGGAATGGCTGCGCTACCGGGACGAAACCAGCGACAATACGTTCGAGGCTTACGACCTGTTTGCTCGCTTATACCCGGCTAGCTATTACTTTGAAGAGGCCAAGGCCCAGCGCGAGTATCATCAGTTTCAGCAATATCAAGGGCGAGGTACGGGCGTACAGCGTTTTCTGGATTATGTGAAGGACCAGCCCAATAGCTACTACCGCCCCATGGCGGAAGACAGTATTTATCGGCTGATTACCCACCCGCCTACCTTGGCAGGCTACCAGACTTTTCTTGCCGACTCCAAGTTTGCCGATAGCCCCCACCGTCCGGAAGCTTGGCGTGGACTGTATCGGTTGTTTACCGCCGATGGTCAGTTGGAAACCTTTGATTCCTTTGCGGCTGCCTACCCTGATTTTCCTTTTCAGGAGATGCTGCGGATCGACCGGACCCGGGCTACGAACAAGGACCTGGCCATACTGGGGGTACAAAACGCTGACCTTATTGTGCTGCCCGAGGGCGATAGCGTGCCGCTGGCCGTCATCCGAAATCTTAATCC
>DMST01000056.1:6321-8414 GCA_003454975.1 Cytophagales bacterium
CGGGGCGACACGAACGGGAACCGGGTACGGTTCAACCTGGGAGGGGTGTACAATCCCGAGACCCGGGAGCCCGTGGAGCTACTACCGCAGCAAAACCTTTTCGTGGAAGAGGATGGCAATGCCCTGCCCTGCAAAGTGATCAAGGTGGGACAGGACAACGTATTGCCGGTAGACATGGTTTTTACCATCGATGTATCCGGCAGTATGGACGATGAGCAAGATCAAGTACGCCGGGGCGTCGTGGATTTTGCCCAGGAGTTGGAAAGCAAAGGGCTCAACGTGCGGTTTGGCTTGGTTACCTACGAGGGGGACCTGAAAGGCAGCCTGGATTTTGGTACTGCCCAGGAGCTGTCCGATTACCTGAACGGCTACAGAAGCTCTTATCGCAATAGGAGCCCCATGGAGATTCTGGCTAGAAATGCGGGGAAAACTAAAGGTGAAAATGGCATGTTTGCCATTGCCTTTGCCCACCACCATTTCAATTATCGGGACGATGCCCAAAAGGTGTTCGTTAACTTTACCGACGAACCCAACCAGATTGAGGGTGCCTATCATTACACCACTCAATTGGCTTGCCAGCTTACCGACATCAGTGTGCATACCGTGTGGAGCGGTGGACATTTTAATGACTGGAGCCGCATATACGAAAGGCCCTGGGAGATGAGCGATTGCAGCAATGGTGTAGCCATGGAGGTACGCAGTGATGCCTCTGACCTCAACCTGCGGGAGCTACCCATTGTGCAAGTGATGACCAGCAGTGTCCTGGTGGAATGCGCCAGCCGCAATCCCAACCAGTCCCATACAGTCACAATTACCGTACAGGATATCAATGCGGATGGCACCGTCACGTACGAAAACCTGATCTACGAGAAATGAGGTGCTTGCTGCTGCTATTGTTCTCACTGGTTTGGTGGGTTGCGAGTGCCCAAACGCCCAACCTGGTACCCAACGGTAGTTTTGAAGAGTCGTGGGACCTGCCCGCGCGCCAGGCTGCTGTCGGTGCCTTGGTAGGCTGGAAGAATCCCAACCGGAATCGGGCTCAGTACCCTAACGGTACTCCAGACTTCTTGCACCGGCAAGGCCGGGGAGATGCTCAGCTCCCCTACTCCTATTTCGGTTCCGTGGATCCGCTAGACGGCGAAGCAGTCATTGGGTTGATTACCTATTCATCAAGGCCCAACTACCGCGAGTATTTGTCTATTGAGTTATCCGAGCCCTTGGTGTCTGGTCAAGTGTACCGGGTATCCTATTGGGTTAGCCAAGGGCGCACCCCTTACTACGGCGGCTACACAGCCAAAGGAGTAGAGGTGGCCTTTTCCATGCAAATGCCGCTACAGCAAAATCATGAACCGCTTCCACTGAGGTCTCAATACCCAAGTACTCACAAGCCTCTGGATTCTACTTGGCAGCAAGTATCCTTCGAGTTGGTACCCAGTAAGCCCTATGCTTTCCTTACGCTGGGTAACTTTGCCCCCGATTTTGGAACACCAGCGCAGTGGTTAGGGCACGGCCCGGATAGCTCGGCTTACTTCTTTGTGGATCAGGTAGTGGTGGTAGCGTTGGAGGAATCCCATACGCCGGTGCCCCCGCTGCAGCCGGAGACGCCCCCGGTAGCCTCCACTACGCCCAGCCCAAGGGATATTCCCCCCACCCCCGCTCCGAATGCGGTACCTCCACCACCTCCCCTGGGGCAAACACCACCCGCTACCCATTCTAGCCCTGCACCGGAGCTATCCTTTACGCCGGCCCCCACTGACTCGGTGCCGGACCTGCCAGAGGAGACGCCCATACCAGCACCCGTGCCGATAGTGGAGCCAGAGCCTATGGGTTTACTCTTCGTTCCTGATACCGTTGAGATAGAGGACGAATTCATCATTCGTGGCCTCCTGTTCGAGCAGTCCCAAGCCGACCTGCTACCGCAGTCGCTATTGGTGTTGGACAGCCTGTACAACGTGCTGGACTCCTACCCCACCCTACGAGTGGAAATCAGAGGATTTACCTCCAACGAGGGAAGCGCCACCCGGAACCAGCGGCTTTCTGAAGATCGGGTGCGCAACGTACGCCGCTACCTGCTCGATCGGGGTATCGCCCGC
>DMST01000056.1:8472-12054 GCA_003454975.1 Cytophagales bacterium
TTTTGGGGAAAGTATGCCCCGGTTCCCAAACGATACCGAGGAGAATCGCCGTAGAAACCGCCGGGTGGAGGTGCGTATCTTAAAGAAGTAGGATATTTTACAATATCATCCTACCGACATAATCCTGCCTGGTAATGGGAACATTTCTGTGCTACGGCTACTTTTATGATTAAACCCATAAGCATCATGAACGTACTGCGCACTTCCCTCCTATTTGCTGGTTTGGCCCTGGCCGTTTGGGGCTGTCAATCCAAAGCCGAGAATACCTCATCTACGGTTAGTACCGACGATATTCCGTCCTTCCGGGACTACTGGTACCGCGGACAGGCCGAGATCACTAGCTACACGCTACAGCAAGCCCGCTACGGAGCCATGCACGAAGGTGAGGCCGTGCTCGTGTTTGTGACCGAGCCTTTCTCTAAAAGCAAGCAGGTAAAGCTGGACTATGAGGGCCGCGCGGGCGACGACGCCGTAGGTGTACTCAAGCTCAACCTTACTAAGAAATTCTACACCGGCGTGTACCCGTACTCCATCATGCAGAGTACGTTTACGCCGGTAAATGCTGACCAATATCCGAACACAATCAAGGTATCCATGTCTTCGCAGGAGTGGTGCGGGCATACCTACACCCAGCTCAACCTCAACGAAGACGGCAGCTACCACTACAGCGGAAAGAGCTACTTTGAATCGGAAGGTGATGTAGAACAAGAGCTTCCGCAGGCGCTGCTAGAAGACGATGTGTGGGCCCGGATTAGGCTCAACCCTGAAGATTTACCTACTGGCAGTTTTCAAATGCTCCCCGGTAGTGTGTTTGCTCGCCTGCGGCATGTTCCTTACAAGCCCTATATGGCCGAAGGTAAACTAGGCAAAGGGAAAGACGGGTTGAGAACGTATACGCTCACCTATCCAGAGCTACGTCGGTCCTTAGTCATAACCTTCACTGAGCAGTTTCCCCATACCATCGAAGGTTGGGAAGAAACCACTCCCAGCGGCTGGGGCGCCGGTTCTAATACCTTAACTACCGTAGCCAAGCGCAATCAGCGCATCATGTCCGACTATTGGTCACGCAATCAGCCCCAAGATGCTTCACTCAGGGAGGAACTGGGTTTGAAATAATCCTTTTCCAAATTGGGCTAGATGGCCTGAAAAGTACAAAAGCCACCTGTTTGGGTGGCTTTTGTACTTTGAGAAGCATAGTAACTTACCACTTACAAGGCCAGGCCTCTCCTCCTTTAATTCCTTTCAAGTCTTGTAGTTTAAGTGCTACCTTTTTTGATACCGAGGGAGTGTTCTTCTCCTTTTTCATTTCCTTTTTGTTTTGGGTTTAACTTATTCCTATTCCTCTAAAGCTACACTTTTTAGCCAGACACATCTAGACTTAGTTTATATCTACCCTCCAGCAAATTACCGTTCTCTATCAGAGTACAGTTACCGGGTATTAGATGGCTTGCCAGTCCCCAACATTGAAACGAAATAAAAGTCACCGTGGGGTGACTTCTGTGCTTTGGAATCAATAGTGACTTACCACTGCTTCGGCCAGCAGCCACCCTTGATTTGCTTTAAGGTGTTGGGTTTAAGAGTAACCTTCTTTTGTGTTTGAGGTATTGTCTTGGAGTTTTTCATTTCTTGTGTCTTTTGGGTTCAACATGAATACTGCTTAGAAAAATACATAATTTTTAGATGGCACAAGTGTGAGTTGAATATTTGTTGGGGCTAGTGTTAAGACAAATAATCTTCGGCTTCAGCTTGTTGGACTGGCCTGGATTTCCGTACATTTATCGTACAAAACCTAAAACGCATTCTTAATATGAAACTCACGAAACTGTTCCTCGCCGGATTGGCGGGCGTATTCGCTTTTTCCTCTTGTCAAAATGACGATCTTCAAGAGCCTTACCAAACTGACATCCCTTCGGATATTTACCACCAATTGAATGAGCTAGGCTTCCGGGCCAATGAGGTTGTCGCCATCGGAGACGATACCTACATCGTAGAGCGCGACATCAAGCTGACCCGGACAGAGATTGAGGACATGGCCGGATGGGGTCAGGTGGCGGGAGAGCACTACCACACCACAAACTTAGTCGCTACCCCTCGTGTCATCACCGTATGGGTAGACAATAGTCTTACTCGTAAGTATCGCCAAGCGGCGGTTATCGGGCTCACCCGATACAACGCCCTCAATCTGGATATTTCCTTTGCCAGAGCTTCTAATGCAGGTTCGGCGGACATCCTACTGAAAGCCTCCCCTGCCTTCTACGAATTCCTGGGAATTTTAGGCTCAGCGGGTTTTCCAGATGCCCAGGGTAACCCTTTCAATGAAGTATTGCTTACTCGCGGATTCTACGACAACGTTCAGAACATCAACGGTTTGGCTACTACCATCGCCCACGAAGTGGGTCACTGTGTAGGCTTCCGCCACACAGACTATATGGACCGTTCGTACAGCTGCGGTGGCCCTACGGACAATGAAGGTGATGGTGGTGTGGGAGCCGTATATATCCCTGGTACCCCTGCTGGCCCATCGGCCAACTCCTGGATGCTGGCTTGCGGTAGCCCCGAAGGGGATCGTCCTTTCACGAATGCGGATGTAAATGCATTGACGACCCTGTACTAATGGCATAAGAGCTCACTTATTTTCAAAAGCCATTCTTCTCAGCAAGAGGGGCTTTTGTTCTTGCTTGAAAATTTAAAAAGGAGGCCAATCGGCCTCCTTTCGCATTTACTCAATATCAATCACCTACCCCAGCTTAATTGGGTCGTTCATAAACGGCTGGTGATAGTGCCGTTTGCCGGTAGCCCGGTAAAGGGCATTAGCCAGCGCACCCTGGATGGGTGGGAAAGGCGGTTCGCCAAGTCCGGTAGGATCGATCTCATTCTTCACAAAGTGCACATCAATGTTCTTGGGGGCTTCCTGGTGGCGAATGAGCCGGTAGGTATTGAAGTTCTGCTGATCAGGCACTCCGTCCGTAAAAGTGAGCCCGCTGTACAGCGCATGCCCGATGCCACCCACGATACCACCCTCGGCCATATTCTTGGCCGAAATAGGGTTCACCACTATGCCACAGTCAATGGCGCAAGAAACACTCTCGATGGTCGGTTTGCCGTTGTCCATGGTCATATCCAGCACCTGTGCCACGTAGGTGTTGTGACAGAAATAGGCCGATACCCCGCGGTGTACATTGGACGGTGGAGTATCCCAGTTGGCTTTTTCACGCACTAGTTTCAGCACACCCGCATAGCGTTCCGCATCATAGTCATTGTTCTCCCCTACTGGATTGCTTATTGCTCGTTCAAACAATTCCAGACGGAATGCGATCGGGTCTTTGCCTGCCGTTTCGGCCACTTCGTCCAGGAAGGCCTGCTCGGCACCGGCGATGAAGTTGGACCGAGGGGCCCGCCATGCACCTACGGAGATGTTGGAGTCAAATGACCAAGTCTCAGCCAAGTAGTTCTCAACAGCACCTGCCGGATAGCGGTTGGCAAACAAGGGACTCTCAGGAATCCCCCCGCCCCGCACATGGAAACCAATCAGGTTATTGTCTGCATCCAGGGCAGCGCGATACACCGCATGATAGGCCGGGC
>DMST01000054.1:0-3908 GCA_003454975.1 Cytophagales bacterium
CAGCGCCGCTACGACATCGCCAACAACCGCTACAAGATTGGTAAGATTTCCATTACCGACCTTAGTCGTGCGCTGGAAGAAAAGGACCGCGCGGTGAATACCTACATCGAGAGTTTGCGCAATCTATGGACGGCCTACTACAACCTTCGCCGTCTTACTCTGTACGACTTCGAGAACAACACCGAACTGTACGTTCAAGAGGAAGAATAGGCTAAAAATAGTACTCCAAAAGAAAGCTGAAGGAAAAGGCTGGGTGTCAAAACCCTCCTTTTCGTTCAGCTTTCTTATTTTCAGGAAATCCGGATTCTGGCATCCAGGTTCAATAATCATCAGCATGGGATTACTGGCGAGATTCTTAGAAACAAAAAGTCCTGAAGAGAAACTCTGGGAATGGTTTGAAGGCCACGAAGAATACCTCATTCAACTCATGGAAAAGGGAGAAACCCTCAATGATTACGATCAGGAGCGGCTGGACCTTCTGATGAAAAGAGTGAGCCCTTTTCTGGATTACTTTTTCAATCCCCCCAATCAATCTCGTGGCTGGCGCCTGGTTTTTACGGTGGGAGGAAAGGTAGATGCGTTTCCAGCCATCGAAGCCTTGATGGCGGTACCCCATCAGTTGGAACATTGCGAAGCCTTGGGCTTTTCGCCACCCATGGAGGAGCTAACCTCCGTTACACTCAGCAGCAGTGAGCATACGTTCGAGTTATTGGCCAAAGACCTTTCCTTTCAGGTTCAGCAAGAACCACAGGTACTAGTAAATGTCTACGTACCGGATACCCTGATCGACCATAACGCTACAGATTCAGTCCTTCAGTTCCTATTCGAATACTTGGGCGAACATCAATTCGGGCTACTGGCAGATCGCCTGAACCTAGTCTCGGCCTCCAATGGCGAAGGGGAAGACCTGAAGCCGCTGGTAGAGTTGCGAAAAGGGCTAGGATGATGATAACCAATGCGAGCGTCTCCTGGTGCCATCACTAGGCTGAGCACCCAACATGCCATAAGGGTATAGCCGGTAGCAAGACTAGTATCCAGACCTTAGTTTCCTAAGGAAGAGTAAGCCCCGACTACGAAGTATCCGTAATTTAGAAGCATGGCCGCCGAGCATCCATTCTTATTATATCCTTCCTATACTTACACTTGGTATTCGGAGAAAACCTACAACGGCACACGGGAATCGTATCAGGAGCAGTATTCTGATTGGTTCGCCCAAGTACGTTCGGTATACGAGGCACTCGCTCAAGCCTCCAATGACTACCAACGGATCCGGCAGGCATTGCTAGTAGGCTGGGTAACCTACCGCTGGAAAGAAGTGGAGCAAGGTTTACACGAGTTGCTGGACTTCAATCCTCAGGATGTGGCCTTGCTCTTTTATCTCGGTGAGATCGCCTGGTTTGGCAATCCTCAAGACACCCCGCAAGCCCAAGCGCACTACCAGGCCTACATCGCTACTCACCCTACACAAGTTAGCGAAACTCACTACTTCCTGGATGGTTAGTTTATCGACCGGCACGAGTATGCCCCCTGTCAGCTTTTGGCCTACACCCGCCTGGCGGAGGTGGCCTTTGCTGATGACCAGCCTGCGGAAGCAGAGCAGCACTACCGTGCCGCCATCCGCTGTGCTCCGGACAACCCACTGGCTCCCTACGGCCCACTTGCCCATTTGCTGAGGAAACAAAATCGGGTTACGGAAGCCTTCGCCCTGCTGCAAAAGGGACATGCAAACTACGCAGCTACGGAATGGAATGGCTACCCCTACGACACGCCCTGCGAATACTATGAGGAGCTAGAAAGCTGGATGAAGGTAAACTTCCGCTACACGTATCGGTACCACGAGGTGGGTTTTGTCCGCTACGCAGAAGATGCCATGAACCTTTTTGAGCAAGGCATTGCCGCCAACCTCCCATTAACCACCCTGGATTCCATGGCCCGGTGGGCCTTGGATTTATTGAAGCCCCGGCAGAAGGAAGCGCCTTCTTTCTAAGCCAAAACATCTACCTACAGCTCCCAAAAGGAGCGAGATATCGGCTTCCGTGCCTTCGGTAACCTGCTGGCCCGCTACGCCCATGGTCTCATTACCCTCGGTGCCAGCCATGTCGCCTGGCAAGCTGTAGATGAGCTGATGACTTGGGATGGGAATCACCCAAAACTAGCGGGGTTGGTGGAGGCCTTGGAAGCCTAATCTTCAGTTAGTGAACAGTAGGGATGGGAGAGCTACTTGCCCAGTACCCAAATGAGTACGAAATGAGCGTGTTGACATGGCTATCTATCAGTCATCTGAAGAAGCCTCCCCTGCGAAGCTGACGATACGCGGGATGAACTTCCCGGCACGGCAATACATCGTTTCCTTTCAAAGAATGGGATGTGGATATCCTTCGTCCGCAATTTGGTTGGAATTATGGGCATTTCGGGCTAATCTTTGTATTGGTTAACTAACTGATTGTTACGCCCTTATGGAGTTTTTGGATCGGGAAATCCAGGCCTATTCGGAGGACCACACACAGGCTGAAAGCCCACTGCTCCGCCGCGTCCACCGGGAGACGCACGTTCAGGTTTTGCGGCCCCGCATGCTATCAGGGCCTATGCAAGGGCGGCTACTCAGCATGCTAAGCCATATGCAGCGCCCTCAGCGTATTTTAGAGATAGGCACGTATACGGGTTACTCGGCGTTATGCTTGGCAGAGGGCCTCGCGGATGGCGGCAAACTCATCACCCTGGAGGTGAATAATGAGCTGGAAAGCCGGGTGCGGGGGTACATAGCCGAGGCGGGTATGGAAGACCGCATAGAACTGCAAATTGGTGATGCACTGGAGCTGATACCGGCTATCGATGGACCGTTTGATCTGGTGTTCTTAGATGCCGATAAGGTAAACTACGGCGCCTACTATGACCTGGTGATAGAAAAGATGCCTGCCGGTGGGGTGATTTTGGCAGACAACGTGCTGTGGACGGGCAAGGTAGTAGAACCGGTAGATGAAAAGGATAAGGATACGCAGGCGTTACTCGCATTTAACAAAAAGGTGCAAGAGGATAGCCGCGTAGAAAATATATTGCTGCCGTTTCGAGACGGCATCATGATGGCAAGAAAACTATGAAGCGATTGGCGATTTGGTGGGTAGCCTTAGGATTGGCAAATGTGGCTGAGGCTCAGGTACCACAGGTGCCTCGCCGGATTCAGTTTGCGGACATGACCCTGACGCTGACGGATGGTGCCCGCCGGGAAATACAGAAGGATGTGGAGTCGCTACACGCGGGTATCACATACTTGCAATGCAAGGCAGACCGCGCACGCTTGTACATGCCCATTGTGGAGCAAATCATGCGGGAAGAGGGTGTGCCCGAGGACTTTAAGTTTCTGGCTATACAGGAAAGCGCCTTCATTGCCGACGCAGTATCTACCTCCAACGCCATTGGGTTTTGGCAATTCAAGGAACCTAGTGCTTTTGAAGTAGGCCTGAAAATCAACCGGCAGGTAGACGAGCGCATGAACATCGTGAGCGCTACCCGTGGCGCCTGTCGCTATCTGAAAAGCTTCAACGAAACCTTTGATAACTGGTGGTACAGCCTTCAGGCATACAATAATGGCTTCACAGGTGCACAAAACGTATTGCCAAGATCTGGCTATGGAAAGCGCAATATGGAGGTGAATGCCCGGTCTCACTGGTACATCAAGAAATACCTGGCTCACCGTATTGCCTACACCGATGCTGTAGAGCCACTAGCCCGCCCGGCACGTATTTACGCACTGTATGAAACCGAGGGAGGGGAGTCGCTCAGCCAATTAAGCAGACAGCTTGGGGTTGACAATCAGGAGATGGAAGACCTGAACATCTGGCTGAAGGCAAACCGGGTGCCCGATGATAAGGCGTACTTCGTAGTGTACCCCATTGACAACCCCTCAGCCC
>DMST01000054.1:3949-16618 GCA_003454975.1 Cytophagales bacterium
CCCCTCAGCCCAAGACCTGCAGGTGCTGAACCCGCAGCAGATGGACGAGGACGATTTTGAGGTGCCGCAGCCTTCTAACCAAGAGGAATACCCGATCATCTTTGCCGACAAGCGAGTGAGCAATCAGCCATTCCGCATCACCATCAACGGCAAGCGGGCCATTGTGGCAGGGCGTTTCGATGATATTCACACGCTGGCTAACAAGGCCGAGATGCTACCGGAAAAACTGCGCGAGCTCAATGATATGGGTCGGGATCAGGAGGTGATTCCCGGCCAATACTATTACTTGGAAAACAAGCGAAATCGCGCTCGGGTGTATTACCATACCGTGCTGCCCGAGGAAGACCTTTGGCTGATCTCGCAGAAGTACGGTGTGAAGCTGGAACGGCTGGTGCAAAAGAACCGGCTCGCCAGTGCCAATGCCATTGAGCCGGGGATGCTACTTTGGCTACGATTCATCCGCCCGGCGGACATACCAGTGCAGTACGATGAGGAGATCAAAGCGGCCAACAATCCTAATTTGCAACACAACGAGGAGATGATTGCTGCGGCGGTTTCCTTTCTAGACCAAGAAGGTCCTAACACCCAGGTAGCAGCAGGCAATCAGCTACCCACTCCTGCTACGCTACCTCCGCCAGTGGTTCGGGAGATAGATACGGTGGTAGCGCAAGACTCCCTTCCAGTACTTTACCCGGCTACCCTACAGCCAGAAGAGTCCTCAACGATTGCCGTGGAGGAAACCGAACCTCTAGTGGAAGATGAGTTGCCGAATGCCGCAGCGGAAACACAGCCCATCGAGGAGGAGGACCCCCTTTTGCTCTATCCAGCGCCTACGGAACCAGAAACACGGGTAATAGTAGATACTATCTCGGAAGTATCAGAAAATAGCCCATCTACTGAAGATCTGGTTGTACCCGAAGAATTTGTGGAAGACTTAACGGCGCCAGAAGGATCCCACTCACCTACCCCAACCGTGGAAGTGGATATACCAGAGGACACACCGAATAGCACCGAGGAAGAAGACATCCCTAGCCCTAGTACTATAGTGCCAGAAGAAACCCTGCGCCCAGAGACACACTCAGTACAGCAAGGAGAAACCCTGTACGGAATAGCCCGCCGATATGAAATCCCTTTCCAAATGTTGGTGGATTACAATCAACTAGACCCAAACACTCCCATAGATATTGACCAAACGCTAAAAATACCCCCTAAATCGTCAAAAAACGCTGAAAATACTACATCGGAAACAACCAGTAGTCTAGCGGGAGAGGAAGTGGTAGTACATGAGGTGGTAGCAGGGGAAACAATGTACTCCTTAGCCCGGCAGTATTCGGTCAAAGTGGAGGATATTCGTCACTGGAATGAAAAGCCTGATTATACTCTGAAGGTGGGAGAAAAATTGATAATTAAACGATAGTTTGTTGTAACTTCACCGCTGTCTGGAATTAGGGCATTACCTATATTGAGAGTTCCATTTCCTACTGAAACGCTACATGTGCAATGTTTCTCCTGGAATACGAACCGAGGAGGGGTGGTATTTTCTCTAATTTCACGTTTCCATTGACGCACATACAAGACTACCCGTTTTCGACAAAAACCTGTCTGTGTGCCTTGGAAATAGGAACTTACTAAACATAATTTTGGAAAAGACGTCGCGTTTGGGTTTCTTTCAAATACCTAATACCTGATTTGCATGGCTACGGATACGAAGGCTATTGACCTTGTGATGTTGGTGGATGATAACGACACTGACAATTTTATCAGCAAACGGATCATTGAGATCACCAAATTTGCTTCGGACGTAGAAATCAAGAATTCTGGTAAGAGTGCACTGGAATACTTGGAACAGAACAAAGAAGATCACAGCCGTTTACCCGATATCATCTTTTTGGATATCAACATGCCCATCGTGGACGGCTTCGTATTCTTGTACGAGTTCGAGAAGTTCGCTGATAGTGTGAAGAATAAGTGTAAAGTGATCATCTTGTCTAGCTCTGACAACAAGCGAGATATAGATAAGATTGTGAATAACGATCACGTGATAAAATTCATCACCAAACCGCTCACCGAGCAATCTTTGGAAGAAATTCGGAAAATGAACCTGAATTAATGGGTTCTCTCCACAAAAGAAATTGCAAGCCTCGCCTAGCGAGGCTTTTTTTGTGCCAAATTGTTTCAGACTCTAGACCCTGACTAAAATTGCTATGAAACGCTGCATCGTATTTTTTGGACTCCTGCTCATGGGCACCCTGGCTTGGGGCCAGACCGATAGCGCCGCCGCCGATACCACGGAAGTCTCCCCTTGGGAACATGGGGCGTCTCTTGCCATTACCCTTTCCTCCATTAATGTAAATAACTGGGCCGCTGGTGGCCAGAGTGCACTCTCGGGCAACAGCGAATTCATTGCCTTTGCCAATTACACCACGGATAACCAAACCTGGAATAACCGTCTGCAAATTGGGTACGGGGTATTACAAGAAGGAGGGTTCGGAGAAACCATCAAGAAGAATAACGACGTGTTCATCTTCACTTCTCGCTACGGACGAACCATCAACAAAAACCTCAAGATCTCTGCGGGTATTGACTTCCGATCGCAGGTGGCCCAGGGCTTTGACTACGCCACCGACTCGGTAGGCATAGAACGGGCTACCCTTACCAGTAACATTTTAGCACCGGGGTACCTCATCAATAGCCTGGGGGTGGCTTATCACAAGGGCAATTTCAGTGCAGACTTGGCACCCCTTACGGGTAAGTACACCTTCGTTCTAGACCAGGGACTGGCAGATCAAGGATTGTATGGAGTAGAAGCCGGGCAACGCGTACGGGCAGAATTTGGGTATTCTGCGGCCATAGCCTACAAGAAGGCCTTCTCAGAAGATTTTGAATACCAAATCAATGCCCTCCTTTTCTCCAACTACGAAGGCCTAGACAAGGTGGATGTGAACGTGGAATTTCAGGCAAGGTACCGCCTCAACAAGTGGCTGACGGCCAACTTCTCTAGTCAGATCATCTATGACGAGGACATTGACATTACCCGTACCGACGGAACGGTGGGTCCGGCCATCCAATTCCGTAGTGTAACCAACTTCGGGTTCGGGTTCGAATTCTGGAAATAATCTATTTTTCCAGGCTAAGTAGGATCTCATAAGGATCGCCCTCTAATCCCAAGACCTTTGCAAAGGCAGGCTCCGTTTTGTAGCCTGCCTTTTTTAGTGCCACTATCTGCTGGCGAAAGGCATCCCCCAGCTCTTCCAACAACCGGTGTTCTACCAGCATATGCCGGTAGGCATATTGCCCCTGGGTAGGCACAGCCTGCCCAAACAGTTCAACGGGAAAATGTTCTCCCTGAAAAGAGGCCACTATACACCACCGATCTCGGATTTTCTTATGCGTTAAGCAGAATGCCGGCTGCTGTCCGTAAAACCGCTCTACCACCTGAGCAAACTCCTCAAAATCATCTACTTCACAAATCACATCTAAGTCACTGCCCGAAACATCTATCCCAATCGGGACGGTTCCTACCAAGAGAGGATCCCACCGAGCCAATCGTTCCATCAGCCTCAAATGTACCAGCTCTCGGAAAGCTAGTTGTTGCGGAGCGCTGCCATTCCGGAGATAGGCCAAGTTCAAAAAATCGATCATTTATTCAGATTTGGATCAAGGTACTGCGCCCAATTAGGTACCTTGAGTTAAACCAACACTCGATATGGAACGCCCTCTGATCATTCGTTTCAATACTGCCCTACAGCTATTTTTTGCCATTCTGATCATCTTGTGCCTGATTGGATACATTTTCTCTGCCTATTTCCTCATGCTCTTATTGTATGTGATGCCCATTGTGGGTATTAGTCACATTATTTTGGGCATTATTTTCCTGGTAACCAAACTGCCTCACCGCCCATTCTTGATAGGCTACTTCGTCTTTGTCATCATTTACTTTGTCGCCCTTATCTTCTTTGCATTGGGAGAAATGACGGCTACCAAAGATTCCGTAGTAAAATTCTTGCTCTTCCCTACCTCCCTACTCGGTACGTTAGCCTTTTGGTACCACAGTTATCAACTGCACAAAAACCCCCAATAGGTTACTTGCTAGCCAATTAGGAGTAGGTGAAAGAAGGTAATTCGATAATTAATATGATAACCCACCGAAAAGCGGGCTTTTTCTTTGTATCTCAGGGGATTAGTCCTCGTTGATTGGTTGAGTATTGACGTGGAAGTCTGTACCTTTGCCGCTCAATTTTAATAATGGAGAACGAAGAGTTATTGCCCCCTGATTCCCTTACCCCGAAAGAGGTAAATGCCCTAATTCAATTTGATGCCACCGCTTCCGGCCAGCCTACTGATGCTTACTATGCATTTTTATTTGCTATGTACACCGGGCTGTCGCTGAAAGACTTAGAGCAACTAAATGCCGACCAGCACCTGGCCATGACCGAGCAAGGGCTCATCCTTCAGTTTGGCACCCGCACGGTGATGCTGGATGAGGTAGCCGACGGAGCCCCGGGCACCATCTGCGACCTATACAACGGGGTTTATGGCCAGCCCTTCTTCGGCCCCATTCCACCACGAATCTTCCCCGTAAAGCTCAAGGCGCTTTTTAAAGAAATCGGTGTAACTAGAAAGCTCAATCTAAACGAGGGATTTGCCCAACGCACCGGGGTGGCTTACTACCAAGACCTGGGGCTCGACATTGAGGAGATCAAAGCCTGGACAGGCGAAACCTTGACGACTCCTGAACCAGAAGTAGCCTAAATGGTAGCCCCGTAGAACCAGCCTTTACTAGAATATCCTCTCCCTTCGGGCGTTTTCAAAAAATAGCCCTATTTTTTGCCGTGATTCGACTTTTCTGCTTGTTTCTGCTAGGATCCTGCCTATTGGTGGGCCACATGGGGTATGCCCAAACGCGAGGGGAATTTGAAGAAACCACCATGACGGAACGCCGCGCGCGGCCAGACAAGAACCCCTTCCGCCAGCGAAATCTATTGCCCATTTACAAAACCAAGACTAAAAATACCCTTTCAGGGAATCGTTGTTTCGAGGAAGCAACCCGCAAAATGGGCTTTGAGTACGTAGTGATGCCTGAAGGTGAGGCCTTCTCTCTATCCCCGGTAGACCGGGCCCTGAGCAATGCCTGGGTACGCTTTGCCCTCATCTTCAGGGCAGGCCCCTGGTGGCCCATTACCGTCGCCATCAAGCGGAAACAATGCCGCAAGCGCATGGGAGACTACGTGGGCTAGGGGGTGGTTATGAATTATTAGTTATCAGTTATGAGTTGCAACAAATCACAATCAGCAAGCTACTCATTTTCAAGCAATTACAAGAACTAATAATTCATAACTCACAACTAATAACTCTAACCTCTAATACCCCAAGATTTTCATCATAGCTTCGCTGTCCTGTTCGGGGGCGAAGAGGCGGTGCGTGAGGGTACCTTCTTCGTCCCTATCCAGAATTATGTGCTTGGGTGCCGGTATCAGGCAGTGCTGAATACCCCCGTAGCCTCCTAAACTCTCTTGGTACGCTCCCGTATGGAAAAAGCCGATGTAGAGCTTCTTCCCTTCCTCAATTCGCGGCATAAACACCTCAAAGTTATGGTGTTCGCTATTATAGTAGTCCATACTATCGCAGGTAAGACCACCTAGGCTCACCTTCTCCATACGAGCATCCCATTGGTTGATAGCCAGCATGAGGTACTTCTGCTTCAAGCCCCAAACGTCTGGTAGGTGCGTGATCATGGAGCCATCTACCATATACCACAGCTCCTTATCGTTCTGCATCTTCTGGTCCAGCACTGAGTACAGCACCGCACCACTCTCCCCTACCGTATAGCTACCAAACTCAGTGAAGATATTAGGCACCTCCACCCCGGCTTTCTCGCACATGTCTTTGATGTTACCCACCACCTGATCCACCATATACTGGTAGTCATATTCGAAGAACAGAGAGTTCTTAATGGGGAAGCCTCCACCGATGTCAATCGTATCCAGCTCGGGGCACACCTTCTTCAGGGCACAATACAGGTCGATGAATTTGGCAAACTCATGCCAGTAGTAAGCCGTATCCTTGATGCCAGTATTGATAAAGAAATGGAGCAGCTTCAGCTTAGCTTTGGGATGCTCCTTCAGGGTTTTCTCGTAATAATCAATGATCTCGCGGTAGCGAATGCCCAGCCGGGAGGTATAAAAGCCAAAATTGGGTTCCTCATCAGCAGCCACCCGAATACCTACCTGGAAAGCCCCCTCCACCTGCCGCTCGTACTCTTTTAGCTCATTCAGGTTGTCCAGTACCGGAATCACATTGGTGAAACCATCGTTGAGCAGCTCGCTCAGATATTGCGTGTATAACGGCCGTTTGAAACCATTGGCAACAATGAAGGAATCTTTTGGGAGTTTTCCTTGCTGCGCAAGGGCCCGGATAATGGGTACGTCGTAGCTAGAAGAGGTCTCGATGTGGATATCGTTCTTCAGCGCCTCCTCCATCACAAAACGGAAATGGGAGCTCTTGGTACAGTAGCAATAGATGTATTTACCGCCGTAGTTATGCTTCTGGATCGCCGAAGCAAAGTAACGCTTGGCGCGCTGAATGTTTTCTGATATTTTAGGAAGATACGTGAGTTTCAGGGGAGTCCCGTATTCCTCGATAATCTCCATAAGATCTACCTGGTGAAAGAAGAGGCGGTTTTCTTCCGTATGAAACTCTTCGGTAGGGTAGTAAAAAGTTTGATCAATGAGATCGAAATAACTTTTCATTGGCGCACCAAATCATCAATATTTGCAGCGCAATTATCAGAAAATAAATCGGGAACCGAATATTTATGAAGCGGATAAAGTTCGTAGAAGTACGGTCCGAACTCGCAGCCGGTACACGGGGCGCTAGTTTGGGAGTAGATGCGATGAAAGTAGCCAGCTTGGACAAAGCTTCGCAGTTTTTTACCGAATACGAGGCCTTTCGGGTGGCAGATGCCAACGAGAAGCTCTTCGAAAAAAACCTTTTTCCTTGGGCCAAGCACATTGACGGGGTCTATACGGTGGTAGAGCGCACGCAGCGCGCCGTAGCCGAAGCCCGCGAATCGGGCCTACCGGTGGTGGTACTAGCCGGAGACCACAGCACCGCCGGGGGCACCTTACTGGGTCTGAAAGCGGCCCATCCTGACCAACGCATAGGAGCCATCTGGATTGATGCACATGCCGATTTGCATACACCGTACACTACCCCTTCGGGCAACATGCACGGCATGCCCCTTGCCATGGTGCTCACCGAAGACAACCTGGATAATAAGCGTAACGAGCCCAAACCCGAAACCTTGGCCTATTGGGACAAAATAAAGGGGCTAGTCAACGAAGGACCTAAGATAAATGGGAGCGACATTGTGTTTGTGAGTGTGCGAGACGTGGAGCCCGAAGAACAAGCGCTGATGGAAAAGTACAACATGCGCAACATTACCCGCGATGAGGTTCAGCAGATGGGCGTAGCTAAGGTGGCCGAAGAGGCGCTGAATCGCTTGGCGGATTGTGACATTATCTACGTATCCTTTGACGTGGACAGCATGGACACCTCCGTGTCGGTGGGCACCGGAACTCCCGTCCCAGACGGCATTTCGGATGCAGAAGCCAAGGAACTAAACCGCCTATTAGTACAGAACCCGAAGGTGATTTGCTGGGAAGTGGTAGAGGTAAACCCCACCCTGGACACCAAAAACAAGATGGGCGAGGTGGCTTTTGACATTCTGGAGTCCACCGTACATGCCATGGAGTCACGCTAATTTCGTGCTCTGCAAAACGATAATTGAGAGCAGGAGTTAATCCTCTGAGGGTTTAATACCTTTCCTTCAATGCGGGGAATGGCCCCAAACCGGGCTCACATCCAAGTACGGAAAAGGTTTATACCTACCATCAACCGACAGGAGGTACCGTTTAAATAAACGACAATCCCATTTCATTCGAATTAGAAATATGATCAATGTATCCCTACTGCGCGACATCTGCGTAACTCCCGGTGCTCCGGGCTTTGAAAAACCCATTCGTGACCGGGTCATTGCTGAGGTAAAGGACCTGGCTGACGAAGTATCCATCGACAACCTGGGCAATGTATTCGCCATCCGCCGGGCCAAGGCAGGCACTGAAGCCCCCAAGAAGTTGATGGTGGCGGCCCATATGGACGAGATTGGGTTCATTGTGAAGCACATCGACGACCAGGGGTTTGTGCGCTTCCATACCCTGGGAGGGTTCGACCCCAAAACACTGACCGCGCAGCGGGTGATCATACACGGCAAAGAGGATGTAATTGGGGTGATGGGTACTAAGCCTATTCACGTAATGTCGCCCGAGGAGCGCACCAAGATGCCCAAGACTACCGATTTCTACATCGACATGGGCATGGGCAAAGAGGAAGTAGAAAAAATCGTGAGCGTGGGCGATCCTGTGACACGCGAGCGCGACCTAATTGAGATGGGCGAATGCGTGAACTGCAAGTCCATCGACAACCGGGTGTCGGTTTTCATCCTCATAGAGGCCCTACGGGCATTGAAGGATGTGGAGCTAGACGTTGATTTTTACGGTGTTTTCACCGTGCAAGAGGAGGTGGGTATTCGCGGCGCCAATGTAGCGGCACACACCGTAAATCCGGATTTTGCCATTGCCCTGGATACCACCATCGCCTACGACCTGCCAGGCGCCGCTGCCCACGAGAAGGTAACGGAGCTAGGCAAGGGTGCGGCCATCAAAGTGCTGGACGGCATGACCATCTGTGACTACCGCATGGTGGCTTACATGAAGCAGGTAGCCGGTGCCCAAGAGATTCCTTGGCAATCAGAGATTTTACCCGCAGGGGGCACGGATACTGCCGGGCTGCAGCGCATGGGTAAAAATGGCGCCATCGCCGGAGCCATTTCCATACCCACCCGCCATCTGCATCAGGTAATTGAGATGGCCCACAAACAGGACATCAAATACTGCATAGACCTACTTGTAGCTTGCTCAGAAGGCCTAACTGGCTACGATTGGAGTCATTGATACTATCTCGGAAGGATTTTCACAGAGGGTGTCCTATGGGGGCACCCTTTTTTAATGGGCTTAGGTGGAACTAAGTTCCACGATTTTTGAAGCTTGGCAATAACTACCAAGCCGGCTTCCCCTCATCAAAACAAGTACATCCAGATCATCCGGGATTTGCGGAAGTTAAACGTCCAGAATACCAAAACGGGCAAGCAGACGGCAACCATAATCCAGTCCACGCTTAGGGAGAAGGGGAGAACAATCAGATAGACCAGAATCATCTCCAGAAGGGCCAGCCCATAACTGACATACATGGCTCCGGTAAAAAAGCCAGGTTCGGTTTCAAACCGGTAATTACAAACGGGGCATTGCTCGTGCATCACCGGGATTTGAAAACGCAACGGATTGCCTTTAGTCTTGAATACTTGTCCTTGGTGGCAGTTGGGGCACCGCTCCTGCATCACTCCTTTTACTCGCCCTTGTGTTGTTGTTTCCATAGCAGGTGCAAGTTCGTCCTTTAGCGGGCTACTACCCATACCCTAAGTTTCCAATACTTGCACAAAAAGGACATCTTGCACCTATACATGAAATGGGACATACTTCATCTGGAGCAATTTGAGACCTCACTGCATCATGAGGAGCTGTATGTGAATGTGCTAAAGGATCATTTGCAAGCACACCGGGAAGCCATTGCGCCCCCACACAAGCACAGCTTCTTCCTGGTGGTGGTGTTCACACAGGGTGAGGGCGTGCATGAAATCGATTTTGAACGTTACCCTGTCTCACCCGGTAGTGTCTTCTTTCTCACACCCGGGCAAATCCACCATTGGGAACTGAGCCCCGACGCTGACGGCATCATCTTTTTCCATTCTCAAGAATACTTCGATGTCGCCTTTACTCAACAATCCGTCTTTCAGTTTCCCTTCTATTATTCACAGCAGAGTCCACCACTTCTTCAGCTCACAGCAGAGCAACTACCGCAAGTCTTCCTTCATTTCGAGAATCTCCTTCAAGAATACCGAAACGAGGAGGCCTGGATGAAACGCCAGCGGCTATCGGCCCAGCTCAGCCAGTTGTACATTGACCTTAGTAGGGAGTATTTGACTGAAGAAAGGCAGGAGACCCAAGCGTATGCTACCTATTCGGAGCACTTGCGTGCTTTGGAGGTACTGATTGAAGACCAGTACGTAGAACAGAAATCTCCCACGGCTTACGCTGAGCAGCTACACATGACGGTACGCCACCTCAATCGCATAGTGCAAGAAGCCTTAGGCAAAACCACCACCCAGCTAATCACCGAACGGGTAATCCTGGAGGCCAAGCGAATGCTGGTGCAGTCCACCGTACCACCCGCGGAGATTGCCGAAACGCTCGGTTACCCTGACTACCCCTACTTTTCTCGCCTGTTCAAGAAATGGGTGGGAGTATCGCCTGCAGCCTTTGCGAAGCAGTATCGGTAGTCGGTCTACTACAAACCCAAGGCTCTACTTTCAAATCATATGGTGTATGGGAGAGACTGAACAAAGTCTATGTACATTAAACTCCACATTAGGCAATGAACCTGTTGAGGAAAATGCTAGGTATCCCGGACCGCCACCTAATTACCATATGAAAAACAAAAACTCCTTTTAGTGAGAATAAGGTACTGCTGGGGACGTTACCAGCATATCCACGCAATGCTACTTATAACCCTAAACACCTTTAACCTATGAAACTAGTCTTTCTCACCCTCCTAGGGATTTTTATCCTTACCCCTTGTTTTTCCCAACCATTCACAAGTCATAAAGTAGGGTATGGCCTATCCTATGGTTTCCCGTCAGGAGGATTTGTCCACAGTATTATGGTGGAGTCTGAATTGTGGCGAAATAACAATACTTCCGTCTGGTTAGGAATTGGGTACACTCATGCAGGCCCCTATCCTGTTGTAAGCTATTCCACACAGCCATCTTCAGCAGTTGAAGTAAGAGACCCAGGTCTTTTGCGTTGGGGAACGCTAGGGCTAATGATACAACAGGACTTGTTTTCCTTAAAAAAGGCAACCGTGTGGGTAGCTGCCGGAGCTATGGTAGGCTACGGGGTAAACGGCGATATAAACATCGATAGAACTGCCACAGCTCCCAATACTGACCTGATTTCCATATCGGTTCAAAATACCCATCCACGCTTAATGCCAGTGGTCCCACTTAGGTTAGGAACAAGGATTAAATTGAAGAAAAACGCCCTTGATTTTGGCTTTTTTTCCTATTTCCTCGGCAATGAAAATTACCATGTGGGTATGTCAACCGCCTTTATTTTTAGCACCTTGAAGTAAACAGAAACAAGATAAATCTCGCACTGGAATGAATGATATCCTCACCGGCAAATATCTTAATAGAAACACTTTAGGGTCATGAATTGCATGCCGCAGAGTAGTGGCCACGGATAGTCTATTGCACGGAATCTCGGTTTCAATTTCATTTTCAGTGCTGCGCACTCATAGGGACTTGGTTCCGCAGACTGGCGTGACCAGGAAGTAACATTCAGTTCAGAAAGAGCCCCGCAGCAAAGTATAAAGGGAAGCCCGAAAGCTTCCCTTTTCAAATACCAACAAAACCGTGGTGACACGACTCCAAGTCGTGCTACCACTTACTTACAAAGCTCCAGTTTTGATCTCCTCTACCACATCAGGATTCAGCAGGGTGCTGATGTCTCCTAGGTTGGAGGTGTCGCCTTCGGCGATCTTGCGGAGAATGCGACGCATGATTTTGCCCGAGCGCGTCTTGGGCAGGCCGCTCACAAACTGGATTTTCTCCGGCTTAGCGATGGGCCCTATGGTGCTCGACACCAGGTTGAGGATTTCCTTACGGAAGGCCACCTCGTCTTCTATTTCATGGTAAGTGGTCACGTAGGCGTACACACTCTGCCCTTTGATGTCGTGCGGGTAGCCCACCACCGCAGTTTCTACGATATTCTCGTGCTCATCGATGGCCGACTCAATTTCGGCCGTGCCGAGGTTGTGCCCACTCACGATGATTACGTCGTCTACCCGGCCCGTGATGCGGTAGTAGCCGTCCTCATCGCGGCGGCAACCGTCACCGGTGAAGTACTTGCCCGGGAAGGTACTAAAGTAAGTATCCTTGTAGCGCTGGTGGTTGCCATACACCGTACGGGCCATGCTGGGCCAGGGGAACTTCACCGTAAGGCGGCCTTCTACATCATTGCCGTCTAGCTCGTTGCCCTCGGCATCCATCACGGCCAGCTGCACCCCCGGCATGGGGAAGGTAGCGTAGGTGGGTTTCGTCTTGGTCACGTGCGCAATGGGCGAGATCATAAAGCCGCCCGTTTCGGTCTGCCAGTAGGTATCCACGATGGGGCAGTTATTCTTCCCGATGTGGTCATCGTACCAGTGCCAGGCCTCTTCATTGATGGGCTCACCCACCGAACCCAATACGCGCAGCGTATCCAGCTTGGCCCGCTTTACTACGTCCAACCCGGCTTTCTCTAAAGCACGAATGGCGGTAGGGGCCGTAGAGAAAATATTTACACCGTGGCGGTCGCACACGTCCCAGAAGCGGCCCATGTCCGGGTAGCTGGGTACACCCTCAAACATCAGGCTGGTAGCCCCGGCCGTTAGCGGCCCGTACAGAATGTAGCTGTGCCCGGTGATCCAGCCCACGTCGGCCGTACACCAATAGAA
>DMST01000054.1:16643-22660 GCA_003454975.1 Cytophagales bacterium
ACCAATAGACATCGCCCTCGTTGTACTGGAAGGCATTGCGGAAAGTATAGTTGGTGTACACCATGTAGCCGCCACAGGTATGGACCATGCCCTTGGGCTTGCCGGTACTGCCGGAGGTATACAGAATAAAGAGCAAGTCCTCGCTGTCCATCTCTTCAGCTTCGCACTCTGGCGATTGGCCGTGAATGGCATCTTCCCACCAGACGTCGCGGCCCGCTTCCATGGTCACGGCTTCGCCCGTGCGCTCGGCCACGATTACCTTCTCTACGGAAGTGGTTTCCTTCAGGGCCTCATCCACAATAGATTTAAGCCCCAAGGTTTTGGCGCCCCGGTAGCTGCCGTCGGAGGTGATGACCATCTTGCAGCTGGCATCGTTGATGCGGCTGGCGAGGGCCGAAGAGGAGAATCCGGCAAATACTACGGAGTGCACTGCTCCCACACGGGCACATGCCAGCACGGCCACGGCCATCTCGGGGATCATGGGCAGGTAAATGCACACCCGATCACCTTTTTGGATGCCTTGCGCCTTGAGCGCATTGGCAAATTGGCACACCTTATGGTACAGCTGCCGGTAGGTCAGCTTAATGGGGTCATCTCCCGGTTCGTTAGGCTCCCAAATGATCGCCGTTTGGTCACCACGCGTTTCCAGGTGGCGGTCCAGGCAGTTCTCGGTTATGTTGAGCTTCCCGCCCAGAAACCATTTGGCTTCCGGTTTTTGGAAGTCCCATTCCAGGACCTTATCCCATTTCTTTCGCCAGGAAAACTGTTCGGCCATCTCAGCCCAGAATCCTTCGGGGTCTTCTACGCTACGGGCATAGGCCTGTTGGTAGTCTTCCCAGGTGTTAATTCTCCACATGATTGTTTTTCGTTTTCAGTTGTTAAAAAATTAGAGGAAGTAGTTTGAAGCAAGAAAGAAGCTGCCCGTAACATCCTTCTTCGCTCCCACTCCGTCCTTACTAATGACGAGGTACGAATGACGATTGTCGATCATTTACATCCTACCCTCATCAATGTCATTATTGTTGAATATATCATCTCATTGGCTCATCGCCTCATTAGGCAAGTTTAGCCAGTACCCTTCCTTTGGTTTTGCCCTCCAAAATGGCCGGTACGTACGTATCGCTTAGGGTCTGCAGGTCCGTTTCGGTGTACATTCCCTCCGCCATGGGTACGCGCCAGTCCGACGCCAACTTGGCCCATACTTCTTTGCGAACCGCCATGGGCAGCTCGGCTGATTCTACCCCCAATACGTTCACCCCCCGTAGGATGAAGGGAAACACGCTGGCATCAAACTTTGGCGAAGCCACTAACCCACATACCGCTACACTGCCGTAAGGCTTCGTGCCTTTAATAACCGAAGCCAGCATATCGCCGCCTACGGTATCCAGCGCTCCGGCCCAGCGCGCCTTCAGCATAGGCCGACCCGACGTATCGATCACGTCCTTACGCGACAGAATTTCTTTCGCCCCTAAACCACGCAGGTAATCGTGCGCATCGGCCGATCCGGTCACGGCCCATACCTCATAACACGCCTTCGAATAGATGGCTACCGCCAGGCTGCCGACTCCACCCGAAGCCCCGGTCACCAGCAAAGGCCCCATGTCAGGGTTCTGGCCCATCCGTTCCATTTGGTACAAGCCAATACCGGCCGTGAGGCCCGCTGTGCCCTGTACCATGCTCTCACGCAAATCGTAGCCATCCGGCATCGGTATCACCCAGCTACCCGGTACGCGGATGTAGTCCGCAAAAGCGCCCGAGGTATTCATACCCAAGTCGTAGCTGGTGCAAATCACCGACATCCCTTCTTGGAAGTCAGGATGCTTGGACGCTACCACCACGCCCGAGGCGTCGATACCCGGTGTGTGGGGGAAGTTGCGGGTCACGCCCTTGTTACCCGTAGCCGAGAGGCCATCCTTGTAGTTGAGGGCGGCGTAATGTACCCGAATGGTCACCTCATCGTCGAAAGTGGGCAAACCGTCCAAAGGCAAATCGGTAATCGAACGTGAAAACGTGCCGTCTTCGGCTGCTTCCACTAGTAATCCTCGGTAGTGTGTTGGTAGGCTCATAGGTGCTCTCCTTTGCGTACTTTATCCAATTTTTTCACTTGATCCATTAGGTGTCGGGTCGAAAACGGCTTCGTCAGATACAAATCCGCTCCCAAGGCGTATCCCTTCTCAATGTCCGAATCTTTACTCTTGGCCGTGAGAAAGATCACCTTGGTGGTATGTAGTGTGGCATGATTTTTCACGTAACTACAGACCTCGTACCCGTCCACCTCGGGCATCATGATGTCCAGCACGATGATGTGAGGCTCCTCCCGATCGATGATCTCCATGGCCTCCGAACCATCGCGCGCAATGAACACCTGATAGCCGCCTTTCTTCATAAGAAATTCCAAAGACATCAAAATGTTGGGTTCGTCGTCTACAATCAGGACTTTGGTGCTCATAGTGCCGTCGGGTTTGCGGGTCTACCAATGGGTTCGGCCGGCAAGGCAAAGCTAAAACGTGCGCCCTCGCCGGGGGTACTTTCTACCCAAATACGCCCCTGGTGGCGTAGCAGAATCCGCTGACAGATCGCCAAGCCTAAACCGCTACCAATGGGTTTGCGTACCGTTTGGTTTTCTACTTGGTAGAATTTATCGAAGATAAGTGACTGAATTTCGGGGGCAATACCTTTGCCATTATCAGACACCCGCACACGGATTTCTCCATCGATGAAGTAGGAAGTAATCACAATTTTTCCCACCCCAGGCTCCACAAACTTTACCGCATTGGAAAGCAAATTCAGGATCACTTGCGTCATCCGGTCGCGGTCAGCAACTACAGGAGGCAAGGACCCTTGCAGGTCTACTTGTAGCGCAATTTCCTTCTCTTTGATTACCTGAATAAAGGATTCCACGGCCTCACGAATCACCTCGTTGAGTTGGATACGGGTTTTGTGCAGCGACATTTTCCCCGAATCCATTTTCTCGAGATCCAGCACCTGAGAGATCAGTCGGTTCATCCGTTCAGTTTCCCCGATGATAGTATGGAGGAAATTATCCCGCTCTTCTCCTTCCAGATCAGGGTTATCCGCCAAAATTTCGGACATAGCCCGGATACCGGTGAGGGGCGTTCGCATCTCGTGGGTTACGGTAGAGATGAAATCATCCTTACGCCCATCCAGCATTTTCAATTCGGCATTGGCCTGCTGCAAAGCCTCGGAGGCTTCCCGCAAGGCTTCTGATTTCTGGCGCAACTCCTGATTGACGGACACCAAATGTTGAGACTCCCGAAGCAGGTTATGCACTTCCTCCAGGGTAATCTCTTCTTCCTTCAGGGTAGTTGCCAACAGCACCCTGGCGGAAGCCCGGCCCATAGACTCAGCCAGCATCCGCTCCGCATAGTTAACCAACCGGGCATCGGCCACTGTTTGGGCGTTCCAGTCTACTTGGTAGGTTTGGGCAAAAGCAGCCAGAATTTCCTGACTCCTGGCATGGCCCAAAAACTGCTCAAGCAAACGTCGGATTTCGTCTACCGTAGCCCGCCCCTTCCAGCCAATGGAAATATCGTAGGCTTCTGAGTACTTGAATACCTCAATGAATACCTCAGCTTGGTTTTGCTCCTTGCTGCTGGGCATAGTAAAGATGGACACTGCCACATAGGCCCCCAGATTCCAAAAGAGGCTCCAAAAGACGCCGTGCGCCAGTGGCTCCATGGTTTGCAGGCCCAAAAACTGATAGGGCCGAAGGATGGATATTCCCCATAGGCCTTCTTCCATGAGCCGCTCGGCCATGAGGCCGGACCCCACCAAGGTGGGCAGTACCAAGGTGAAGCCCCAAATGAGAAACCCAACTACAATACCTGCGGTAGCCCCCTGTTTGGTACCACCTTTCCAGTACATGCCTCCTAGCAGTGCCGGAGCAAACTGAGCTACGGCCGCAAAGGAGATGAGGCCAATGGACACCAGCGAGTAGCTACTGGCCACAAACCGATGATACAAATAGGCCAATAGCAACAACAGGATAATGTTGACCCTACGGCTGGCAATAAGGATTCGCCCGAAGTAATTGCCCAACCGCTGAGTAAGGGGCTTGGAGCCTACCAAGTAGGGTACCAGTACGTTGTGGCTAATCATCCGGCTGAGCGCAATGGTGGAAACGATGATCATGGAGGTAGCCGCCGAAAAACCACCCAAATAGGCCAGTAAGGCTAGCCCTTCGCGGTCTGCCCATAGGGGCAGCGTGAGCACAAAAGTATCTGCATCCACATTACCCAAAGGAAAGGTAAGCCGACCCGCAAAAGCAATGGGCAATACGAATATGTTGATGAGCAACAGATAAAGCGGGAACAGCCAAATGGCTTTCCGGAGGTTACTTTCTTTCCGGTTTTCCAATACGGCCACCTGGAATTGGCGTGGCAGCAACAGAAACGCAAACATGCTCACCATGAGCATCCAGAACCAACGGGAGAAGCCCACCTCCTCATCCATAACAAATAGCCGCTGCAAGGCGGGTTGGGTTTGGGCCTGCTGGAAGATGTCACCAAACCCACGGAACAGCCCGAAGGTGATTACTGATCCTACGACCAGAAACGCCACCAATTTCACGATGGACTCGAAAGCCACGGCCACTACCATGCCCTCGTGGTTCCGGGTAACGTCAAGCGGTTTGGAGCCAAACACAATAATGAATACTCCCAATACCAAGGTGATGTAGAAGGAAGAATCTTGGTACCAGGTACCAGCAGATTGGGCGACCAGGGAGGAGGACGTGAGAATCTCGAAGCTAGAACCAATGGCCTTCAGTTGCAAGGCGATGTAGGGCACGATGCCCAGTACACAAACGATGGTTACCAAATAGCTAAGCCGCAGGCTCTGCCCGTAGCGGGCCGAAATAAAATCGGCCAGGGTGGTGATGCGCTGCACTCTACAAATGCGGATGGCCTTGCGCAGGATGATCCACCAGAGCGGTGCGGTAAGGGTGGGGCCCAAATAAATGGTGAGGAACTCGATGCCGTTGTTGGCGGCACGCCCCACGCTACCATAATATGTCCACGCAGTGCAGTATACGGCAAGACTAAGGGCATACACGTAGGGATTGCTCACCAGGCTACGGCCACGCTGGGCACGCCGCTCCCCCCACCACGCCAGGGCGAAGAGCAGGGTAAGATACCCTAGCGAAAAGCCGATGACCCACCCCAGGTTATTCATTCACTGTCCCGATCGTCGGTTTTTAAGTACTTGTGTACTACCCTGGCCAAGGCCACGATGACCACCATCCAAACCGCAAAAATGTACAAGTACAGTACAGGAAAGCCCCAAACGCTACCCGCTTGGTTGAAGATGGTAAGCAAGGGCGGATTGATGCAGACGAGGAGCAAGCCAAAAATCGCCAGGAGGCGGGGGGTAAGGGCCCGCTTATTTGATGTTTTCTTGGACACAGGTCCGAAAAATAACAAATCCTGCCATCGGTGGTCCGATGCAGCAGGAGAATTCGGTGGGCGATGGGGATGGCTCATGGGGCAGGGGTAAGGCCCCGGAGGCGATTACTTCCCTCCGGGGCTATCAAGCATGGTTATTCTCAGTGGGCAGCTACCGCTTCTTTGGCGCCTCTGGGATGACGAATGTCTTCTACCAGATCTTGCACGTCTTGTGGGGTTGGGGCTGTAAAACGCATCACCACCAAGGCCACCACAAAGTTGACCAGCATGGCTACCACTCCGAAGCCTTCAGGGGAGATACCAAACCACCAGTCTTCAGGGGTAGTATCGCCAAACATGTTGAATTTGAAGCGCATGATGTAGAAACACATCACGGCCAAACCCGAAATCATACCGGCGATGGCGCCTTCTTTGTTCATCTTCTTGGAGAAGATACCCAGCATAATGGTGGGGAAGAAAGAGGAGGCTGCCAAACCGAAGGCCAGGGCCACCACCGCCGCCACATAGTCGGGAGGATTGATACCGAAGTAACCTGCCACACATACCGCGAAAGCGGCTGAGATCCGGGCAATCCACAGCTCACTGCGCTCGCTC
>DMST01000135.1:0-1691 GCA_003454975.1 Cytophagales bacterium
CCACCGTGGACACGGGCGCCGATATCATCTGTATGGCATCGTAGATGGCAAGTCCGGCATACACCGATCCGCCAGGTGACTGGATGTACAAGTCAATTTGCCGCTGGGGGTCCTGACTATTTAGATAGAGCAATTGGGCCACAATCAGGCTAGCCATCTGGTCCTCAATGGAAGACCCCAGAAAGACTATTCGCTCCTTCAATAGTAAGCTGTAGATATCATAGGCCCGTTCCCCGCGGCTGTTCTGATCAATAACCATGGGGATAACATTCGATTGGATATTCATAAGAGTTAGAAGCTAAAAATGGAACGAATTCTTTCTTGGAACCTTCGGTGCTTGGCAGAGGTAAACAGCTGATTTTCAACCGCCTTAATTTCCTCCTTCAGCTTTTGCCGGCCATATTCACGTACCACCGCGTAGGTCTGAGTTTGCCAGGCAGCTTGCTCCCTCAGCGCGGGATTCAGCAGCAGCCTACCTTCCGTCACCAGCCGGTCAGCTGGGTCTCCCTGTTGCAGGACCCAACTTTCGATCTCCGCTATTTCAATCAAGGAAGTCCTCATAGTTCAGGGATTTGTCTTTTACCTCTGCCCGCAGTTTTTCCAGGCACTTATATTTCTGTACCGTGGCCGAACGCTCGCTTTTGTAGCCAAACCGTTCAGATACCTTTTGCATACTCAGGCGTTCGTAGTAAAAGGATTGCAACAACTCCAGGCACCTTTGGCCCGACTGTTTCAGGAGTAGCACCAGCTTTTCTACCCTTAGCTCTGCCGTGAGTTCCTCTCGGGTGTCTGTAGGATCCAGGTCATCCCATTGCTGTTGGGTTTGCAAATGTTTGAACCACAAGTGCTTTACCATACCAAACAAATAGGCATCGTCACTTTTGTCCGGCTGAAAATTCCCCCCAGATATTTTTTCAAAATAGATCACCAAAGCCTCCTGAAATAGCTCTTTGGCTTCTTCCAGGCTTCCACCTTGCCTTTTAATGTAGGCACCTACTTTCGGGAACACCTTCTCGTACCAGTCGGCAATGCGGGCGCTCCTGTTTTTTTGGGTAATGTCTTCAAGTACCAGCATAGGCCATGCTTTTATTATTAGGTGGCAAATCCCTCCCACTTATCACCCAAGAATCTACAATTTATTTTAGAATTAGCGCTGAGGGAGGGCCAGGAACGACTTGCCCATTAGCACCATAGCCCGGGCCATCGAGATAGACCTGCGCCAGCTCTTAGACGAAGATCCCGAGCACCTGCCCAAGCCAATTCCCGAGGAGTACAACGTACAAATGTAGAAGAACGGGCCCGCTTGCTCACCGTGAGCGAAATATCCATCCCAAGGTTGGGCCTTGGCATAGCTCTCCCATGCCAAGGCCCGCGATTCCCTTCCCTAAGCTGTCACCAATTCAGGATAGTCAATATAACCTTCAGGTCCCGGCGTATACCAAGTATCTGGATCGTCTGTATTTAGTTCAGCCCCCAGCCTGATACGTTCGGGCAAATCAGGATTCGCCAGAAAGGAGCGGCCAAAAGCCACTAAATCTCCTACGCTGGCTTGGAGGTCTTTCTCGGCCCGCACCCCGTCATAGCCCCCCGACACAATGAGGGTTCCCCGGTAGTTTGCCCGGATACAATCTCGTACCTCAAAGGGCAAGGCGGGCCAGCCCATGCCTCCATGATCTACGGTATGAATGTAC
>DMST01000135.1:1746-13413 GCA_003454975.1 Cytophagales bacterium
GGTATGAATGTACACCACGCCAAGTTTTTCTAACTCCCGGGAGAGTAAATCAAAGGTGTCGGGCACCTCCGGATAATCCACCACATCATTGAAGGCTCCGCCCGGCGAAAGCCGAATCCCTACCCGATGAGCCCCAATGGCCTGTATGGTAGCCTGTACCACCTCCAATACAAACCGGATGCGGTTGGCAATAGAACCGCCATACTCGTCCGTACGCTGGTTACTACCAGGAAACATAAATTGTTCGAGCAGATATCCGTTAGCTGAATGTAATTCTACTCCGTCAAAACCTGCCTCGATGGCATTTTTGGCAGCTTGTACGAATTCCTCACGAGTAGTAGCCAGGTCTTCCGTGGTCATCTCACGGGGTACGGGGTTGGGTTGAAAGCCTTCTTGGTCAGTGTACATCTCGCCAGTGACTCCGATGGCCGACGGACCGATAATTTCTGCCCCTTCGGGCATATTGTTCGGATGGCCTACCCGCCCCATATGCATGAGCTGCATAAATATCTTTGCCCCCTTAGCGTGCACTGCCGTCGTCACGGGCTTCCAGCCTTCTATTTGGTCCTGGTTATAAATCCCAGGAATTCGGGCATACCCTGTACCGTTAGGGCTAGGTGAAGTGCCTTCAGTAATGAGCAAGCCTGCACCAGCTCGCTGCTCATAGTATACCTTCATAATGCTGGTAGGAATGTGTTCCGCAGAGGCTCGATTACGCGTCAAAGGGGCCAAAACCATTCGATTTTTCAGGGTAAGGTCACCCAAGGTACTGGATTCAAAAAGCTTCATCTGTATCTAATTGTTTGTGAAAAACACCAGAGGAAGAGCCTACCCTGGAGTATTGTTCGCCATCCCGGTAGGCATCTGAGATTTGTATCCTCTTTACCCAAATTTGTCTACAGGAGTAGCCCAATAGATGGCGGACTTTTGCAACGTGGTTATGTGGAAGCTAATCCTGGCAGCTTGTGTAGTCCTTTACAGTTCCCAGCCGATCATAACCAATCAGAAAGAGAGATTACCCAGAAGATCACCAGACGTCCCGCCTGACCGAAGCAGGAAATACATGCATTGGCATATATATCAACCCTGCGGACTTGAAGGGGTGAACAATACACACACAAAAATGAGATCCTAAAGGTGCTGGGTACAAGGGGGAGAAGAAGCTACAACCCTGGTTCTCGCAGGTTGAATTCTGCTAATGAGTCCTCCCAGACCAACACCAGCAAGACCATCCATTGCGCGATTTTCAAAACTAAACATCCATAAAAATGACAATCAAATTCATAATACCTATTGTACTATTCTTACTGTCGTTACCTACATGGGCTCAGCTACCCGAACCTGGTTTTAGGCTGGATGACCGGACCGCTTTGGTCATCACCGACCCGCAAATAGATTTCTTAAGCCCTGATGGGGTTACTTGGGGTGTGGTAGGCAAAAGCGTAACCGCTAACCGCACCGTGGAGCACCTCGAACAGCTGTTCGTCTGGGCAGATCAGCAACGTGTCCTCACCTTTGTTTCTCCCCACTACTACTATCCGCACGATCACCAATGGGAATTTGAGGGAGTGTTAGAGGCCGTAATGCACAACATTGGCATGTTTGACCGGGCGGATCCACTGTCGCTGGAAAACTTTGAGGGCTCAGGGGCAGACTGGATGCCTCAGTACAAGCAATACATTGAAAGTGAAAATACCATAGTCTGTAGCCCACATAAGGTGTATGGTCCCCAATCCAATGACTTGGTGTTGCAACTGAGAAAAAGGGGCATCGACAAGGTGATCCTGGCGGGCATGTCGGGCAATTTATGCGTGGATTCCCACCTAAGGGATCTCTTGGAGCAAGGCTTTGAAGTAGCAGTAGTAAGCGACGCTACCGCTTCAGCCATTCTCCCCGATGCAGGCCTAGACGGCTGGCAAGCCGCCCTGACTAATTACAAAATGCTTTCTAGCAAGGTGTTTTTGACCCAGGAAGTCATACGGTTGAATAAATAATCTCATCCTAAATAGTAATACCGGAGGCTGTTCTTGGAAGTGGACAGCCTCTTTTATACCGAGCCACCACCAGACGAAGGAATAATTTACCTCCAGGGTATTCCCCCTGTCAAAGTCATATCTACCTACCGTTAGTCACACTTCGGCATGCTCTTCACGTAACGAAAAAGACTGAAATTGGCTTTCGTCAGCCAGGATATTCCTGCATCCAAAGGTGTTTAGCAGCGGGCATTTTGTTAGCATTGTAAGCTATCGGAGCTGCGAAATTCTAATTCCCTAAGGCCATGTTTGAAAGAGGAACCCTGCTGACCATAGAACAAGAACTGCCTAGCTACACCCGGTTGGGACAGGCATTCGAGGTAGGGAACCAAGTACAATTGGTAGACATAGCAAAACCGTACGTGCGCGAGGTTACGGATTGGCTAGAGGGAGGAGAGGCGATACAGCATCTATTTTTACACTCCGATAAGGACTTCCAATCCATTTACTACTGTGTGCCTAATTTTGGCGGAGATACAAGGAATGTCATGGTGGCCGACCGATGCAGCAAGATTTTTAGCCGATCGATCCTAAAAATAGAACGGCTGTTCCAAATTCAGGAGCAAGCGTATTGCATCCTCGAAGGGCACCTGCTGGTCATACTATCTGCCAAACCGCAGGCAGTGGAATTAATAGACCGGGCAAAAACTCAAGGAGAAAAGGAAATATATCGAAAGGATTTAAGTTGGCTATCGGATATCCATGGGGTCTATCAGAATTACCTGGAATATGAACTGCTCATGGAACAGGAGCTCATGAGTATGATCTATACCACGTATTACTGCGGCTATCTTGCCGTCATTCGTAAGAAATGGAACCTGGAAACCGAGTAGGACGCTTCACCAACCAAGGCCTATAAGTCGGCCTAGATGGAATCCTCCTCCTGCTACCCAAAGCATTGCTCTCCACCGATGAGTAATTAAATCTGGCGCCCCAATACCTTCGAAGTTCTTACCGAGGGTGTCCCAGCAACAAGTCTTGAAAAAGGGGAAATTATTTTGCCACGCCCCCTGTTTTTTCTTCGATCTCAGGAACAAAAGTCCTCTGAGGGCCATTTATACAAATATCGCCCACCAAAATGCAACAATGTTGCATTTTGAAAAACCATTCCCCAAGTTTGCACCGATGAATGACATGCAACGTGGAAATAGCACCAAGAACTTGGGATCTACCCCAAGTCCGTTCAGCTTTTTGCTGTTGGTGGCAATGCTATGTTGCGTTTTCAGCCCGATGGTATCCTATGTGAGTTTCCACCTCCATTTTGACCAGCATTTGGAAGAATGCCAACACCTAGGGCATCATGAAGATTGCCTGGCAACTTGTATACTCCAAGAAACCATTCCAGGGCCTATCGAGGCACTTGGAGATCATACTTTGCCCTTATACTACACCTTTTTAGGTCTATTTTACCAAGAGCATACCCGTGTATCTTACTCCCCATTCCTTGCAGAACAGGGAGTGAAGCACAAATCCTATTACAACCCACATTATTGTTCCCCAGGGCTCGATTATCGAACTCCTCCTCCCCAAGCTTAGATTGCCTTTCTTCTCATCCAGCTCTTCTTACCACATCCCAAGCACTAGACTTAGTCTAAATTAAAGCAGGAGCAACCTGAACACCAGGACAGTTCCTATCAATCTCTTTAAAGGAGTACTCTCTCCATGAAAATCTCCGTTTCCATTGCCATTGCTCTTTCCTTAACGGTTTGCCTTACGTCTCCAGGCATGGCGATGTACTTCCCTACCGATAGTTGCGAGTACGAAATCAAGGGTCAAATACTGGATGTGGAAACCGAACAGCCTATTCCTTTTGCCACCCTATTGGTAGAAGGTACTCAAAAAGGGGTGGCCGCTGATGACCAAGGAGCTTTTGTCTTGGACCACCTGTGTGAAAAGGAATACAACCTGATATTCTCCAGTGTAGGCTATAAAACCGTGAAGCACCACCATGATTGGCATCATGGAAAAATCAAAATTTACTTGACCCCGTCCGTGTCTACACTAGAGAGTGTAGTGGTAGAGGGCGAAGAGGTAGTGGGTGGCTTGGCTTCGGTATCACTGGAAACCATGGACCGGGCCGATCTTGCCACCAAAACCACCCAATCCTTGGCCTCGGCCATCAGCGATATATCTGGGGTAACGCTTATCTCTACGGGCACCAACGTACAGTTACCCGTCATTCACGGCCTGTACGGTAACCGCATTCTAATCATCAACAACGGGGTAAAGCACGGCTTCCAGAACTGGGGGATTGACCATGCCCCGGAAATTGACCTGACAAGCGCCAACCGGATACGGGTACTGAAAGGAGCAGCTGGGGTGCAATACGGCCCGGAGGGGTTGGGCGGAGCTGTAGTAGTGGAGGGAGATCCGCTGTTGCTATCAAAAAAACTGTACGGAAATGTAGCTACGGGTTACCAATCCAACGGGCAGGGCTACCATGCCCAGGGCCAATTTGGCCGTGGCTATGAAAAGTTCAGTTACCATGTGGGGGCAAAGCATATACGCGTAGGGGACCGCCATGCCCCAAACTATATGCTCACCAATTCGGGCATGAATGAACTCTCGGCCAACGTAGGGCTTCGCTATCACCTGCCGGGTTGGGATTTCAAAGTATACTATAGTTATGTTCAGCAAGAGCTAGGTTTACTGCGATCCTCCGTAGCGGAAAGCGGCCCGCTGTTTATCCGCTCTCTGGCCGCTGAAGAGCCGCTATTCGTCCGGGAGTTTTCCTACCAAATCAACGAACCGAAACAAACCACCACCCACCATCTGGCCAATGCCACCGTGGATTGGTATACGGAGGTAGGAAAGCTCTCCCTGCTGCTGAGTCAGCAAATCAACCATAGAGACGAATTTGATGTCCGGCGCAATGCCAATTTGCCTATAATTGATCTAGACCTGTTTACTACCCAAACACTACTAACGTGGGATCATACGGCCTTCCACGGGCTAGAAGGCAGAATAGGCTTCCAATTCTTCTATCAGGATAATAATAATAACCCGGGCACGGGCACGACCCCTTACATCCCCAATTACAACACCTACCGGGGAAGTGCTTTCGTGATCGAGAGTTTGCAAAAGAACAATACGACCTATGAGCTAGGCCTCCGCGTAGATTATGAGTTCAACTCCGTACGAGGGCGTGAACTCAATCAAGACCTATTCCGTAACACCTACGACTTCACCAATGTTACCGGGTCTTTGGGCATGGTGCATGACTTTTCGCAACAGTTACAACTGCGGGTCAATGTAGGGTCTGCTTGGCGGGCACCTAATATGGCCGAGTTGTACAGTTTTGGTCAGCATAGGTTCAAAACTCAGTTTGGCCTCTGGCGCTACTATGCCGATGAGGAGGGCCGTCTACGGACCGACCGGGTACTGACTGAAGAAGACGGAACTTCCGAGTACGAACGAGGTTATAAATGGATCAACGAATTGGCTTTGAACAAGGACGGGAACCAGCTCACGTTAACGGCCTATGCAAACCTCATTGACAACTTTATCTTTGATAGGCCTATCGCGGTCATTGGCACCATCAGGGGCCCCATGCCCGTGTTTATTTTTGACCAAACCGATGCTTTATTCCTCGGTACGGACCTCACCTATACCCGTGAGTGGAATCCAAATTGGGAAAGCACATTAGGGGTGAGCTACTTGTGGTCACAGAATTTAAGCAAGAACGAACCTTTAATCAATCAGCCACCAATAAATACCCAAGCGGAGGTGGCTTGGAACATGCCCGCGTTTTTCAGTTTGGACCGTTCCAAGCTGACCGTTCAGGGCGTTTATACCTTTCAGCAGTTTCAAGCTCCTCGTACCATCCCCCCCACGCAGCTGATTTCCGGTGAGGTAGTCGTAACTACGGATTCGGAGATATTTGATTTCAAGGATGCCCCCGAGGGGTATTTCCTAGGCAACGTGCGGTGGGAGTGGCAACGGGGCGCACTAGGCGGACAGCTGGAGGTGCGCAATGTATTCAACACGGCTTATCGGGATTACCTCAATCAAATGCGGTATTTCGCCGATGATCCAGGCAGAAACTTTCTCTTTTCAATTCAATACAAATTTTAAAGTTCATTAAAATGAGCATGTTAAACAGTGCAAAAAAGTACGGATTGTACACCCTTCTGCTAGGGGGTGCTTTGTTGGCCTCTTGTGATACTGAGGATCCAGAGCCAGAAAATGAAGTAGAGGTATTTACGGACGTAACCCTCATCTTCACCAACAATGCAGATGCTTCTGATGTAGTACGTGCCAGTGCACAAGACCCTGACGGTACGGGCGTGCAGGAGTTGGTGATTGAAGACGAAATCACACTTACAGCTGGAGCAACTTACACGTTGACTTTCGAGATCTTGAATGCCTTGGATGCGGACGATGTAGAGGACTTAGGTGATGAAATTCTAGAAGAAGACAACGAACACCAGTTCTTCTTCCAATTCACCGACGGTGCATTTTCTAATCCTGCCGGTAACGGCAACTTTGATGATGCCTCTGAGGGCGTGAACTACAACGACCAGGACGAGAACGACCACAATGTAGGTCTTAGCACCGAGTGGACCGCCGGTGATGCTCAAACAGGCAGCTCTTTCCGTGTGCGCTTGCAGCACCAGCCCGACGTTAAAACTGGATCTACCGGGGTAAACGACGGCGATACTGACTTTGACTTGGATTTCGTACTGAACATCCAGTAAATAATAGAAGGGCTGTTTTAAAGAACCCTACAGGCGTGTAGGGAGGCTTTGAGGCAGCCCCCTTTTTGTTGTAGCAGGGCAGGAAATCTGTTTGGCAGTTGGGTTAATTCACTAGGCAATACCAGAGGAAAAATAGGGATAATACCCTTTTGTGAATCAGACTTTCTAGAAATGCCATTACCTTCACGTAGGCAATCCTAAAGGATTTACCTATTTTTTGAAGACATCATCAAAAAGAGTTACTAAATGCTACAACGAAAATTTGAAAAGGTGGTGAAAGGCTATTTCCCTAACGCGAAAGATGCCAAGGATACCTCTATTCACTACCTGGGTCTCATGCAAATTGGGCATAGCATCGACATTTCTAAGGTGCTGATGGCCACTTCGGTGTGCTCAGACGACATTAACGTCCCCTCTACTACTTTTTTCAACGTACTCTTCGGTCCCTTCATCATGGGTGGACTTGGAGGTTTGCCCTTCGCTGGGCAAACAGGAATGACTGCTTTTGCCCATCACATTCCTGACGAAGGCAGCGCGTTCATCTTTTACGGTCCCCACATTGGTATTACCCTAGACGGCGAATTGGGTAAAATGTACCGGCCCCGCCAAGAAAATACAGGTAACTCCTGTGGTGCACTGATGCTCGCTTTGGATCGTCTTCAAAGTGATGCATATCAGCCGGTCATGAACGACGATGATTATCAGCAAATGAAACTGGAGGAAAGCCTGTTGCCCTACCGGGAGCAGATTTTGGCGAGTGATAATCAACAAAAAGCGATTACCGAGGCTACCTATGAGGTCATCGACAAGAAGATCCATGATCATATCAAATCTTGTAAGGATGAGTTCCATGTAGACAAGGTGACCTTGCTAGGGGGAATCATCATCAACACTGATTACGGGCTGGACGATTACTTTGACGCCCGGAATTTTGAAGTAATTGACGTGAAAAACCTCTAAGATGCGGCAGCCTCTGGAGGTACAGAATCACCTAAGAAAAACAGTGGGCACACCATACCCCACTGTTTTCCAGGTATCGAAACTTAGTAAAGCATTCACCTGCTGACAGAGAATTCTAAAACTGCCCCCTCCCCTTTCCTTAGGAACATGGGGGGGTATTGAGTTATGCCAAAGCATCTATTCTTTATCTGCCCAACGGATCATTTGGAGCCGGAAATTCATCAAGCTTACCGACAAGAAAAAGTCTTCTACTCCTCCTTAGGCAATTCCATCGATTTTGACACCGATGCATTGGTGCATCTGCAAGGGTGGATTCAGGCGGAAGACATCAGCCATATCACCTTTGCGCTTTCCTGCAGCAACTCTATCGTACTGGATGCCCTCCAAGGGCAAGATTATTCGCAGGTGGCCGAGCTCCAGGGTTTTTATGATCAATTGGCCCGGCAAAAGGAATATACTGAGGGTGTTTGGCAAAGCTGTAATCGCAATTTCCTTTTGCTTTCTCACCACCTGAACAACAAAATGGCCGAGCTAAAGCTGGGCCTGGGGAATTTCCTGATGCCTCCCCTGACGATACGCGGCAAAATATATAACCGAGAGGAAAAGACGTTTTGTAACGTCTATTCTAATCTGATATGTAGTGCTTCCGTAAGCATCAACTGAAGGCAAGACTACCCATACCTTTCGCAACTAATCCTATGATCCCTCTCTTTTCATGGCACCACATCTGATGAAAAAACTGAGCGTCCTGCCCCTATTCTGTATTTTGCTGTGGGGATGTGAATCCACCAAAACCACTACCGAAAAAGACCCCGTTTCTCCGGATGGAAGTCCGGAAACGGTAACCGCAATTACCTCTTTTGATCAATGGCTAGCGGACCCTCAGCCGATGGTGAGTGCCCACCGGGGAGGCCCCTATCCCGGCTATCCGGAAAATGCGATTGAGACTTTTCAGCACGTTGCAGCACAAACCTCCACGGTAATTGAATGCGACGTATCTATGACTCAAGACAGTGTGCTGGTGCTGATGCACGACGAAACCCTGGACCGTACCACCACGGGTACAGGTAAGGTAACGGAGGTGCGTTTTGCAGATTTGCAAACCTTGCTTTTGGTGGATAACGAAGGGGATACTACGAATTTCCGCGTACCCACTTTGGACGAAACCCTGGCTTGGGGCAAGGGGAAAGTGCTTTTTACGCTGGACGCAAAACGAGGGGTACCTTTTGAGAAAGTAATTGCCGCAGTGGAGCAATACGACGCCGACGCCTATGCAGCCATCATTACCTACCGCATTCAAGATGCGGAGGAAGTCTACCGGCTCAACCCACAGGTGATGATCTCCGTTTCGGCGGGTTCGGAGGGGGCGCTGGAGCAGATTGTAAATTCTGGCATTCCATCAGAAAATCTGCTGGGCTTTGTGGGTACCCGGGAGCCGGATGAGGCACACTACGAAAGGGTTCGGGAAATGGGTATCAAAACCATACTGGGCACACTGGGCAATCTGGACAAGAGTGCCGAGGCCAAAGGGGACGACCGCGTATACCTCACCTACGTGAAAAACGGGGCAAATATCATTGCCACCGACAGGCCGCTGGAAGTGGCCCGGGTGCTAGGAAGCCTACACGAGAACTAGGGAAGGCATTGCTTGCACAACCCATGCAGGGTGAAGTTCACCCTATCTACCTGAAAATCAGAGGAAACCTTTACTTGGTGCTCCACCACCCCTTCTATACAATAAGTTTGGTGGCATCCGTCGCAAATGAAATGAATGTGCTGGTCAGAATGATGTTCGTGAGGATTATTGTGGTCGCTCAGGGCGTATTTCACCCCATTTTTATCCTCGGAGGCTTTGTGTAGAATACCGTGTTCTTCGAACGATACCAAGGCCCGATATACCGTAACCCGGTCATTACCCACCGTCATTTTATGAACGAGATCACTAGCCGAAAGGGCAAAATCATGGTTCATAAAGACGTCCAGCATTTCTTTTCGGATGGGCGTTTTTCTTAGCCCATGTACGGATAAAAGATCGCGTATTTTACTTTCATTATCCATTCTCGATAATGTGGGTTTGCACTACATATTACTAAACTACCATTTAATATGTAGCTCAGCGTCTTCCAGGATATAATTACAATAATCGATATCGTCCTGGTTTAGTTTTAATCTTCCTTTCATGGTCACTACCTGATCCATCTTAAATCGGGGATAATCAGGCTTCAGTAATAGCTCCACGATGGTTTCTGGCCCTGCATTTCCACAAAAAAAGCAAGATGCAAAAGGCGAACGCGAAAGTACAAAAATGCCCTCTTTGGGGTCAATCGGTAACATATACCCTTTCAGGTATACTTCCTCACCCTCCAGCGCTTTTACCGTTTCCCCAAAATGGGGGTAATACATGTAGCCGTCTACCTCTTCAAAGTATTTTCTGGAGAATTCCACATCAGTAAGGGTTTCCCAGGTGATTTCCGTTTGGGACCACCCCTTGACTGATATCAAAAGAAAACACAGGAAGAATACACTACGCATGGGCCAGGGTTTTAGAAATGTTGATACGGAATACACGGATGGCAGGCAGCAGAGAGGCTAATAAGCCAATGCCCAAGGCAGTAGCCAGTAGCCAGACTTCTTCTATAAGCCAAACCCACCCCGAAAACTCGTAGTGGTAGCTGGTTTGCATAAGCCCGGAAACCAGCAACAGCCCCAATCTACTGAAAATCACCCCTAATAGGAAGCCCGATAGGCTGAGGAGCATGCCTTCCTGAAAAACCAGACCAACCAGCTGCCAGCGAGAGGCCCCATAGGTGCGCATCAGCGCCATTTCGTACTGCCTATCCTTCAGGGCATTGTATAGGCTAATGAAGACACTGAGCCCAGAAACAGCCATGATCACAAACGCAATCATACTGAGGGTATCTATGCCCACTCCCATGAGGCTAAACAAGCGGCTGATCTCATAGCCGGGCATGGCCGCTTGCATATTGGTGTCTTCATTCACCATGCGAGGCAAACGGAGCAACCCCATCGGGCTTTTGAACTGTATCAGCATAGCGGTGATTTCGCGCTCCTCCTCATGGTGACCTTCTTCTTCATGATCATCGTGGTCCTCATCGTGATCGCCCTCAGGGTGCGCATCTGCATGCCGTTCGCCCTCAGGATGGGCTTCCTCCTCCTCTTCTTCGTGCTCGTGCACCTCCCATACGCTTTCGGTAGCGGTGAGAATGAGTTGGTCCAGTACTGAGTTCGTATAGTCCAATATCCCCACCACTCTATAGGCATGGTCACCATGAACTTCTCCCCCTTCGGCCAGCCCGTGCGACCCTACAAAGGCATCACCCAACTGAAGATTGAGATTCTTGGCCATGGTGGCCCCCAAGGTCACTTCAAAGGATTTTTGCCAAAGCCGTCCTTCGGCTACCTGGGCCTCATACAGCGCCGGATAGTCGTGGTTAGTCCCTACAATACGGTAGCCTTGGTAGCTATCACCGTAAGACAACGGAATGCCCGAGGCCACCATAGGGTTTCTCTTGAGCGCTTCGGCCTCATGTAGGGCAATGTTACCCGTAGGCACATCTACATGGTATACGGCAGACAAAATGAGCTGCAAGGGGCTCCCTTTGGCCCCTACTACCATATCGATACCCCGGATGTTGTTCTCCATCTGGTCCTGCATGTGCCGGCTCACTTGCAGCAGCAAGGAGATCATACCCACACCTAGGGTTAACAACAGCAAGCTGAGGGTCGTACTCAGCGGGCGGCTGGTCATGTTGCGGAAGCTGAGGCGGAAGATATTCATAAAGTGAGGGTGTTTTGAAATTGGTCTTTGAGACGTTCATCGTGGGTAATGATGATGAGCTGGGCACCCGTAGCGGAAGCCTGCTCTTGAAACAAGGCGGCGACTTTCGCGCAGTTTTTGTTGTCCAGGCTGGCCGTAGGCTCATCGGCCAGAATGAGCTGCGGTCGGTTGATCACCG
>DMST01000135.1:13463-18798 GCA_003454975.1 Cytophagales bacterium
CGCTGCTGCTCCCCCTGACTAAGTGAGTGCGACTTCTCCCGCAACTTGTGTGCAATTCCCAGGCTGTCCAGCACCTCACGAATGCGTTTTTTGTCCTGGGGCTTACCTGCCAGGTACTGCACCAAGGCTAGGTTTTCTTCCAGCGTAAGGGCCGCAATGAAGTGCGGCCGCTGATATACCAAGCCAATATGTTCACCCCGAAAGCGATCTAGCTGCGCTACGGGCAGCTCATGAAGTACGGTACCGTTTAGCTCTACTTTCCCCGAATTGGGCGATAGCAGACCAGCCATCAGATGCAGAAGGGTGGTTTTACCAATGCCGGATTCGCCAAGCACCAAAAGATTGTCTCCGGTATCCAAGGCGATATCCGGAAACCGGAATTCCGTTTGGGCGTTGTATGCAAAAAATAAGGATTGGGTTCGCAGCATGTGACCTTGCAGATTTATAGCAAAACTAGCCTGTCTTCAAACCAAACGCAACAATGTTGCGTTTATGTTGTTTTGCAGTAAATTTGTCTCTTAATCTAAAGGAAAGAGGCTCCTCTATTTGCCCAGCTCATAAGGTTGGTATGACCTTATGGCTGCGTGCTGACTTACAGGATAGCCTCTCCGGCATGGTATATAGCCAAGGACCGTGCCATTCAAAAAAGGGAACAGCCTATCATGAAGAGTATTGACGAGCGAGTAGAAGAACGGCAGCAGTACGAACTCAATGGAGATGCACACCTAATGACCTCCGTTGACACACCATTGAGAAAAGATGCCTTTGCAAAACCGGATCAGGAAAAAATCAACAACATCGAAAAGATGTTTGCGGGCATCATGGAAGAGCTAGGGCTCGACTTGACTGATAACAGCTTGAAAGGGACTCCGTACCGGGTGGCGAAGATGTACGTGAAGGAGATGTTTGGGGGGCTCAATCCTGAGAACAAACCCAAACTGTCCGTTTTCGATAATAAATATCAGTACAACAAGATGCTGGTGGAGAAGGACATCACGTTTTCTTCTGCCTGCGAACATCATTTCTTGCCCATTGTAGGCAAGGCCCACATTGGCTATATCTCTAGCGGTAAGGTGATCGGTATTTCCAAACTCAACCGTGTGGTGGAATACTACGGCCGCCGACCTCAGGTACAAGAGCGCATGACGCTGCAAATATTCAATGAGCTGAAGGAAGCCCTCCAAACGGAGGACATCATCGTGGTGATAGAGGCTGAGCACCTGTGCGTTTCCTCCCGCGGGGTGAACGATAAGACTAGCCGCACCACTACCCTGGAATACGGCGGCAAATATGAAGATGACGGCCTACGGAATGAGTTTTACCAACTGATGTAGACTAGAACACCGGAATAGGGTTAACAAGAAATCATGAAACGCTCAAAATTTCTCCAAAGACTAGGTGGACTAGGAATCCTGCCACTGGTAGGTGCGCAGGCCTGTGATACGACCGAACCACAAGAGGTTGATTCGCTGAAAGAGGACCTGACTGCGGCTTGGCTACGGTCAGAAACCATCACGCTGACCAGCATGGAGCAGATGCCTCCTGAGTCCTACACATGGAAGTACACCGAAGAGGCCATGACGTTTTCTGAGCAGTGGCGGCATTGCGTCATCTTCACCTGCGGGCAACTGGCCGTACGCACAGGGCTTACTAATCCCTATAAGGAGGTGAAACTGCCCTATCAGATGCCCAAAGAGGAGGTGATTGGTGAGATCAAAAACATGTACGCCTTTATCCGGCAGTCCATTCAGGAATTATCTCTGGAAAAGCTATACTCTATGTGTGAGTTTGCCGGGGACAACATCCCAGTTTGGCGGCTGCTGTATGCTTTGGAAAGCCACATAGTGCACCACCGGGGCCAGTGCGTGGTGTACCTGCGTCTGAACGGCGTGATACCGAAGGGCTTTTATGGCTGGTAATCCAACGTATTAACGTAGGCTCTTGCCCAGGAGTAGGGCTATCCTCAATTTCTGTAGGGCGGGAAGCATCCTTCCCGCTCTACAGAAATTGGAACGCGTCGATGCAAGGCCAAAGGATCGTATCAAACCCTCTTCTCAGTATGTCCCGGTTTGAAACCGGAACGATTGCTTTTCCAAGCAAAACGCCACTGATTCAACCTTGATTAATCTCCCTTTTAACTAAGCTGATTTGTACTATTTCTGCTTAGGCCGAAATACCTTCATTTCCTCCTCATTGGGAACCAAGTATGGCCCCTCAATTAGGTCAATGCAGTACGGGATGGCCGGGAAAACGGCTTCCAGGTTTTCTTTGATGGACTTGGGCTTGCCCGGTAGGTTGACGATCAATGACCGGCCCCGGATACCCGCCGTCTGGCGTGAGAGGATGGCGGTGGGCACGTACTGCAAACTCACCTGACGCATTTGCTCACCAAAACCGGGCAAGAGCTTCTCGCACACGGCAATGGTTGCCTCCGGGGTTACGTCACGCACGGCGGGGCCAGTACCGCCCGTGGTTACTATCAGGCCACAGGCCTCCTCGTCGGCCATGCGTTTGAGTTCTTTTTCCAGCAAAGGTTGTTCATCGGGAATCACCGCATATACCGCTTCCCATTCGTTTTGCAGCCATAAGTCCATAAGCCGCTTCACCTCCTGGCCCGGCAAATCTTCATACTCTCCCCGGCTGGCCCGGTCCGATACATTGATGATTCCAATCTTTACTTTATCCACGCAGTGTATAGTTTTTAATGGGTTTGTCAAAAGGCCCAGCATAATAGGCTGAGACGCTGAGCCTACCAACCCAGAATTGACAGAAGGACACTATTCTTTTGTAAACTCCTTTTGAACCTGCCTCAGGCACATTCCAGCAATAGAAAACTTACGCTCCGGTGAGGGCATCTACAAGGAAAGTAGCCGCTATGCCAAAACCCGCCCCTGAGATAAACAAATTCCACTTGGAATGTTCACCCTTTATTACAGTAGTATACAACCAGAGGATGGTGGTAAAGAGCAATACGATGAATAGTTGCCCGACCTCAATGCCCAGATTGAAGGCAAAGAGGGGGAGCACCACACTGTCTCCAAACAGCATGAATTTGAACCCACTAGCGAAAGCCAATCCATGTATGAGGCCAAATACCAGCGCGATTGTGTATTTAATTCTCGTGTCTGAAAATCTTCCAACCTTTCCATAATTAACCACGTTGACAACCGCCGTTATCATGATGGTGAAGGGGATGAGGGATTCCACTACTCTTGGATTGGCCGGAATTAGATCCAATGCACTCAAAATGAGGGTCCCACTGTGCCCAATGGTAAAAGCGGTAATGATGATTAAAATCTGCTTCCACTCGGATAGCTTAAAGGCCGCACATAGAGTCATCACAAAAAGCAAATGATCGTAGGCGTTTAGGTCTACAATATGTTCCCATCCGCTGGCAAAGAAGGTACTGAAGTCGTTCATAGGATCGAGAGTTATAACTTATAGGATACCAAGCGGTTGTCGATCGTAGTTATGTGATTTTCCTCGAATACGTAAGGTGGAATACGGATGATCATCCGGTTAGATTGCTGCTCACCAAACTCCATGAAAAAGAGGCTGTTTTCGATGTGAAGCTTATCGCCTTTTTTCAGTTTTACATCCTTGATCAGGAACTCAAGCACCAGCAGGTTGTTGGCCTGAAACGCTTCTGAGTCCGCAAACTTGAGATCAAGAGGTTGGCCGTTCAAGGAAAACCGATAGAACTCATAGAAGAAATACTCGATATCCAATTGGTGCTCAGGCGTTAGCGCTGCTACATCCAAGCCATCAATATTGAGAGAGCTTTCAAAATCATCAATAAACACCCGACACTCTACACGGATACTCTTACTTTTTGGATTGTACTCAATAAGAGAAGCCGTAAGCTTGATGGGGTGTGCTATTGAGGCTGAAAGAGTCAGTATACCTGCCAGCAAAAAAATGATGCATCGTTTTGAATCCATCGGTGAATCGTTCAAGAATAAGACATCATAAAAGGATCGTCTGTAGTCAGGGACCCACAGCGGAAAACGGTACGGTCTCAAGACATCCGATAAACCGCTGCACCACAAAGCAGGGGTAAAGAAACCCCAAATGCAACATTGTTGCATTTAAATATGCAAGTGGTCATAACCTGGGGCGGCTCAGTTTGTACCGTAGCCTAAGGAATAAAAAAATCCTGGCCGAAATCACCCCGGATGTTTGCACATCCTATGGGGCAATTCGCGGCCAGGAACCCGAATCAATCTGAATGAGAAAATCCTTTATGTCAGGTACAGTTTTCTGAAATCACCTGTGCGGTACAGCGGCGACCAGTCCGGAGACACATCCGGCAAGGCCTTAGGTGCATGCTCCTGGAATACATCATACGCGTGCACTACATTGCCGCCTACCCCCGTCAGCTTAGCGTGCGTACGCGGTATGAGCACGTCGGATACTTCCAGGAAATCCTGGTTGAGGATAGAGAAATCAGCCATCTGCCCAGCAGAAATAGCGCCTTTCTTGCCTTCGTCTCCGGTAAACCAAGCCGACCCGGTGGTCCAAACGGCCAGTGCCTCTTCGCGCGTTAGGATGTTGTCGTCGCCGTACATCTGGCGACCGCCGCGTGACTTACCCGTTGCTAACCAATGGATGGAATACCAGGGGTTGTAGGAGCTAACCCGGGTAGCGTCGGTGCCGCCACCTACAGGTATGCCCATGTTCAGCATCTTGCGGATGGGGGGCGTTTGGGCCAGTTTGGCGGCCCCGTACCGGGCTACAAAGTCTTCGGCCTGGTAGCAAATCCGGTTTTGCACGGCGATGCCCATGCCCAGCTTAGCAATGCGCTCGAGGGTCCTTTCGGAGAAGGTCTCCCCATGGTCAATAATAGTACCCTTCGGCAGCATACCGTCACCAGCAGCGGCAACCTCCTCGTACATATCCAGCAGGATTTCCGCCGACTCATTGTAGGTGATGTGCTGCCGCCAGGGCCAGTTGTTTTCGGCCAGTAGCTTGTATATCGGCAGGGCCATATCGCGCACGTTCGCATCCAGATTGGGGCGTTCCTGCGCAAATATTTCGTAATCATATGCTGCCCAGCAGATATTCTCACCACCGCCAATGAAGCGCAGCATATCATCGCCGTCACCCGGCTTCACCATGCCAATCCACCGCTTGTAGTCGTCGTATTCGCGGCCACCTACCTGCGGGAAGGTATGTATCCCCGTCCGTACGGTAGCCAGACCCTGCTTATGCACATCATAGATGACGTCGTAGGCATCTGGGTACTGCATGCCTCCGCCGCCGGCATCAGAGATGGAGGTTAGGCCTAGTACGTTCATCTCGTTCATGAAGTGGCGGGTACCCAACACTTGCTCCT
>DMST01000135.1:18843-21515 GCA_003454975.1 Cytophagales bacterium
TTGCTCCTCTCTGGACTTGGTGGGCAACTTCGTCAACGTTTTGTACATGATGAGCCCGGAAGGTGCCGCCGTAATGATACCCGTAGCCCGTCCCCGGCGGTCTTTTTCTATCCGTCCCTTCAGGTAGAGGTCAATGGGCTCGTTATCATAGTTGAGCGTTTCTACCGCCTTGCGATTCAGCATGCCGTAAGCATACAGGTAAAAGATATACACCGGGTGGTCGGGAGCTACCTGGTTGATCTCCTCCAGGGTGGGCATACGCTTCTCGCGGAACTGCTCCCAGGAAAAACCACCCACTACCCGAATCCACTGTCCCTTAGGGGTATGCTTCACCTCCTCGGCCAGCATAGCCAACGCCTCTTCTACCGAATTTACCCAGTCCCAACGCAGCTCCATGGCATAGTGGAGGCCTTCCCGAATACCGTGGGTATGCGAATCGTGTAAGCCTGGAATGACCCGGTGCCCTTTGGCATCTATTACCTGGGTTTTGTTTCCTACCAGGTCAGCTACGGAGCTGTTGGAACCTACCCGGTAATATAGACCGTCCTTTACGGCAAAGGCCTGCGCCGTTGGATTGGCGGGGTCTACGGTGGATATTTTAGCATTGCGCACCACCAGATCGGCTGGGCCTTGCATTTGGGCCAAGGCACGGCCCACGGGCGAGGTCATCATCATTCCCGTGGCGCCCACGGCTACCGCACCTTTCAAAAAATCTCGGCGGTTTATACCGCTATTTGGTGATTCTTCCATGTTTACGAATGTTGGGGTTCAGTTAGAGCAATCACAAATGCAACATTGTTGCATTTTCATTGTTCCCGGTGCCAATAGGTTTGTGGAAGTGAACTACTTTTGCACCATCCAGTACCCTACATAAGAGCAAGAATTTTACACTAGCCTCCATGATGCGTATCCTATTTTCCACCCTTTTACTACTCAGTGTTTGGTCATCTGCTGTATCCCAGGACCTCACCGTGGCCACCTTCAACGCTGAGTTTCTAAACCGAGCTAAGGTCCACCTGAAATTCGGATTGCCGTTTGACATCACCCAGGCTTCGGAAGAAGAGCAAGCGTACTGGAATGACGAGGCCAACCGGTCTGAAAAGCTCCGGGAGGCCTCAGCCAATGTAGCCGAAATGATCAAGCAGATGGGGGCAGACCTGGTGACACTGACGGAAGTAGGCGGTGCTGAGGATCTGGAGGTATTGCTGTCCGAATTGAGCCAAATTGGCGTTTCCTATGACTACTGGGAGGTCTGCGACTGCACAGATCCTTTTACCGGCCAACACGTAGCGGTGTTTTCTAAGTACCCCCTAAAAGAGGTGTGGCCTCAGCTTCCGGGCCGGGCGTTGTATCTGGAAGAAACAGATGGAGATTCGGAACGCGAAACGGGCATCAGCAAAGGGCTCAAAGTAACCGTAACCGTCAACCAGCAGGAAATTGATGTTTTCGTGCTGCACCTGAAGAGCGAACGGGGCGGATACACCAGCGATGCACAACGGTTGGCCCAAGCCAACATTGCCCGCAGGGCCATCATTCAGCAACTGAACCAGGGCCGAAAGGTGATGGTGACGGGTGATCTCAATTCGCAGAAGGGAACTGAATCAATCTACCGCATCCGCGGTTTTGATGATGTGTACGAAGAGCTGATCCAGACGGGACATACCCAATATTTTGAGTCTACCGAAGTGCGTTGGACTTATAATTACCGGGGTGAACCCGAGCAGATTGACCACATCCTGATATCACCCGAATTAGCCGACCGCGATGGCATAAAAACGCAGATCTTGATCTCGGACGAAACAGTTTCGGACCACAATCCGGTGATCGTGCAACTGACTCTGAAATAGGCTAGGGGCTCGCAGAGGAGCAGAGCATACTCATGGAACGCAGAGGTGATAATTAAATTAATGCCTTTGTGTTTTCTCAGGCATCTCATGGGCTACGGAATGTCTCCTTGACGCCTATTAGGTTCGAAAAAGTTACAAGCTCTCTCGTCATTGAATTAATTTTTTCCACCCAAGGTTACACCCTATATGGAAGCGATCATCACCGTAGTTGGCTTTTTAGGAGCCGGAAAGACCACCCTGCTTAAGCACCTGACCAATCGCTATCTGGACAGTGGCTGGAATCCTTTCATCATTCTCAATGATTATGAGAATGCTGACCTGGATGTACAGCAATTTTTAGAGACGGTGGAGCCCCGCTGGGTGCGTTCGCTTAGTGGCAGCTGTATCTGCTGCAGCGGTATCAATGAGCTGCGCGAGTTTGTCAACAGCATACCGGAGCGGGAGCAGGGCATTACCCTCATCGAGGCCAATGGCACCTCGGATGCAGCTTCATTGATGGGCTTCCTAGGGGTAGGACTCAAGGACCGCTTCCTTCCTCCTATCCAAATATCCGTAGTAGATGTAAAAAATTGGCAGCAGCGTGGAGAACACAACGAGCTGGAAGCCAATCAGATTCAGGTATCCTCGCTGTTGGTACTCACCCACCTAAGCGATGCTTCGGCTGAGAGAAAAGCAGCCGTGGTGAGCCAGCTCAAAAAGCTCAATCCTTCGGCTGATATCGTGACGCTGGAGGAACTGGACGCTACGCTGCTGGCTACCCTCGCGCCCTCCGACAACGAGGCCCAAAAGCTCGACCACTTCAAGGCCCATTGGGCCTCTGCCTCC
>DMST01000524.1:0-380 GCA_003454975.1 Cytophagales bacterium
TACCATCGGTCAGGGTATTGGTATCCTCCAGCGTGCCCAGCAGGTAGGTAGCGCCTACGGCAATGATGACATACAGTAAATTGAGCAGTAGAGGCTTGAGTTGGGCTTCCTTTTGCAAACTCTTGCTCAAGTTGAGTCTCTCTCCCAAATACGTTCCAAAGGCTGATGCTTGATCGGCTTCGCTGAATTTCAGACTCAAATTCTTGGAGTTTCCGTCTTCTTCCCTCGCCTGAAGCTTAAGGGTTTCGGAACGTTCGTTGAAGAACACCTCCGTGATACCCTCCAGTGGATAGATACTGATGCTCCTGCTTCCTTTTTCCAGACTCTTTTGGAATTTTTCAGAAGAGCTCACTTTGTTACTGCTTACGTACAATACGCTG
>DMST01000524.1:419-24185 GCA_003454975.1 Cytophagales bacterium
TACGCTGTCCTGAAGGACCAGGGTTTTCGATAGGTTTCCTTCCAAACCTATGAATTGATTTTCCATGTAATTGTTAAGTTAAGTTCGATCAAAAATAGATTCCGTTGTTTGATCCTCACACTAGCCGTAGGCCTATCCCGCTCAGCTATTCTGAAATCATTTCCCCAGTATGATGCAGGTATGACGAGAGGAAACTACACGCCATACCTATGGAGTGGACTGTCTTCGCACTCGCCACTTTGATGACAGAATTAACAGAGAAATAATAAATCCGCTGGCTATTTCTTTAGCTAGGCCCTGATGATCATGATAACACTCAGAAAATCAGGCGTTTGCTGGATTTTTATGAGCATATGAACCAATAACCCAAACCATGATATTTCTAAAGGCTAACGGGAGTCTGTAAGCGAAAGTAGGCAAGTAGGGGAAAGCAGGAAAGCAGAGTACACCCAGGTACCGGTATCATCACTCCAAGCTGCACATGCATTGATCAAACCCTGGCTTACGCTGAGCAAAAAGAGGGCATAAAAATAGGGGCTGAGCTTTCACCCATACCCCTCATCTAAACACGAGTTGGTTACGCTAATAGCTGGGAAGCAATGGCCAACGATTCGTCGATCAGGCTCTTGCTCTTCTTGGTTCTGATGTAATTATCTATTTGGGCCATCTTAAAAGAAGAACCATTGTGCACGTGTCCGGGCGTGCGGATGATTTCCAGGAAATCAATATCCAAGGCAGCAGACTTCTCACCTAAAATGGTTTCTAGCAGCAGGTAGGTGCCGCCGAAGTACAGATTCTTTTCTAGTGGTGAGTATTCCGGATAGCACACCTGGAAACCCACCATGCTGGGGTCGGAGTGATGCTCCATGGGAATGATATCTATTTCTTGCGGAGTAAACCGTCGTCCACCATATTCCAAAGACAGATGGGTGCCCTGGGGCTGTTTGAAGGCAACCACGTGCCAGTCCTTCATGACCGGGGGTGCCGCCACCAGCTGCTCTACTATAGGGAAGGCCTCTTTTACCCCCTCGGCCGTAATGATGAGTTCATAACGGTCCGCTTCAGGATGACCTCCAATTTGGAAAAATAGCTGCGGATGAAATTCATGTAACCGGTTCAGGCATTCGTCCATGATGCGCTCCCGCTCCGGCCGGTCTACCTCTCTCAAAAATAAAAGCGGCGCATAGTGCTGTTCAAACCAAGCCCAAAACGCTTGTTCTCTCATATGTTGGTCTTCTCTAGTAAACGGTAGTGCAAACGATTGATATCAAGATTACAAAAAAACAGCGGATTTGGTTTAGAAAAATATGATAATGTTAAAAAACCCTGCTTTTGCTGATATTTTCCCAACAAACACTTCTGTATGATTATGGGTACTCCAGGAACCTTTTTTTCTGATACTAAGCGCCATTATCAAATTTTAGATGGATTACGAGGGGTAGCGGCGCTAGTTGTGGTAGTTTTTCACATTTTGGAGGCTTTTTCCATAGGCAATCCCTATGACCAAATTATTAACCATGGCTACTTGGCGGTTGACTTTTTCTTCCTGCTGTCTGGCTTCGTGATTGGGTACGCCTACGACGACCGCTGGGGCAAAATGAGCCTAAAGGATTTCTTCAAACGAAGACTGATTCGTCTGCACCCGATGATCATCCTCGGTATGCTACTGGGGGGCTTGTTGTTTTATTATGGGGCCTCTACCGTGCTATTTCCGTTGGTGAACGATACGCCCGTGTGGAAACTCATCTTGATAACCCTGGTAGGCATGACCTTGGTCCCGGTCCTTCCTTCCATGGACATTCGCGGATGGTCTGAAATGCATCCTGTAAATGGTCCTGCCTGGACATTATTCTTTGAATATGTAGGTAACATCTTGTATGCCCTGATTTTCCGGCACCTTTCCAAGACCGTTTTGATCATTCTCACGGTGATATCGGGAGGCGTCCTGCTGCATTGGGGGCTTACCAGCCCCATGGGTTTTATGGCCGGGGGCTGGTCTTTTGATGGCCTGCAGCTTCGCATCGGCTTTACCCGTCTGCTGTATCCTTTTCTGGCCGGGTTGCTGATGTCGCGGACCATCAAACCCGGTTCCATCAAAAATGCCTTTTTATGGAGTAGCTTGCTGCTGGTGATCATCCTGGCCTTACCACGCTTTGGCGACAAGGATACTCACTGGATCAACGGGTTGTATGAGGCACTGGCGATCATCGTGGTTTTCCCGGTGATTGTATACATGGGAGCCAGTGGCTCCATCAAAGGAAAAGTCCTGAGCAGGGTTTGTAACTTCCTCGGGGATATCTCATATCCCATCTACATCACGCACTACGTCTTCATTTACATCATCACCGCCTGGGTAGTAGACAATCAGGTCTCCTATGCAGACGGAGTCCTGTGGAGCGTGGTCACTTTTGTGGTTTCCGTGGCAGTAGCCTACGGTGCATTTAAATTCTATGACCTACCCGTCCGGCGTTGGCTCACCCAGCGGTGGGTAAAGAAGTAGGTAAATTATTTAAGGCTTGTTGAAAAAGTCATCAATTGCCTCCGGCCTGCGCGGCGCGGCTTTAGCCAGATGGTAAAGAAATCGATAAAAACTGGGCTTTAGTCCAAGGGGAAAAGCCTACCCTTGGGTTAGGTACCCCAGGATGAAGCCAAAATAATTTATGCTCCTGGATCACCGAGCTAAATTGGACTGGCACACCAGCCCGGCGCAATTGAAATCCCTACTTTTCGACCCAATTCGCTGAAATACTTTGGATTTGAAAGGGGTACGAAGTGGTATAATTGACTGTTAGTGAGTTTATTAACCTTTTTTCAGCGGCCCCTCTTTAGCCAGAAGTAGAATTAGAAGATAAACTGTTGCCTCCTATCCGTTCCGTAAATCCTGTAAGAAAGGCAATTACAAGGTAGGTATTCAAATCTTCACCGTTATTTCCAATTGTAATTTCTATGAATCCGCTTTTGATCATGAAATAGCTTACATGAGCTAGTGAAAACCCTATAAAAGGTCTAAAGAATGCGTTTAGAAATAGATATCCATTTTTCTGACCCGGATTACTTGATTGCTCATGAAGCGTTCTTATACGAAACAGAATACTCACAATACTACCCTGAGCCCCTACAATTCCGACCCAAATAATCTCTTTCAGTTCATAATCTTTGAAGACTCCTAAAAGTATATTAGATATAATTAAGTAAATAAATACAATTATGGGTACTGCAATTAGGAAACATGAAATGAGACCTAAAATCGTGGCAGCATAATTTGATAACTCTAGTTTTCTCAGCCTATGTTGGAATGATTTCAAATAATCACGGAAGCTTGTTTTAGTAACATGATGATGATTATTAGAAAACCATATTTTGGCAGCGAAAATTAAATTTATGATGCCCAATATGCCTAGTGACAAAGCAAAAAATGAAATCTTGTTGTCGAAATTAGCTGAAAGTAAGACTAGTTCTTTACTGGATAGAATTCGATATACATGGGCTGTACCAGCGAATGTTAAAAAGGCCCCTGTAAGTAAAAATGAAAGCTTATGCCCCCATTTATTATCTGTAACTAGTGTAAATAATGAGAGGAGTATTAAAGAAAATATGATGGTAATAAAAATTACTTTGTAGCTACTTTTATATTCAATACCACTAATTATAATACGATCAAATTGTGTAAAAAAACTAAAAAATAAAAATGTAAAAGGACAGCAAATGACCACTAAGGAAATCCCATGAAGCAAATTTTTCTTGTACCAAAATGGAGAGGGCTTTTCGTTGCTCATGCTAGATGTGTGTTTATTAACCGAAGCTAATTATAAGTATTATTTTATATTGTGAAAAATGCTGAACTTAAAAACTAGTGCACATCTATTTATTAGATGCTTACTTAAACCCCATCTTGTTATATTATTAGATAGAAACGCCCTACCAGGGTCACAAATACAGTAGCTATTTACAATAAAATAGCAGACACATATCCATTAACCAACATGGAACGAGACCCTGGTAGGGTACCTCTGCTGGCTAACCAAACGGTGGGTGAAGAAGTAGCTGGTGTTACGACAGAGAGCCTACCAGCTCAGAGGCTGCAAACCGCATGGCGTAGCCACCAGAAAGGGTGAATAAGGTAGTTTCATTCACCTCCTGAGGTACCTCCAGGGCAAACCGCTCGCCTGCTTGTGCGATGAGGGTATTGATTACGCGCTTGTACATCTCCCATCCGTCTTCCTTTGGAAAACACTCGCGGGCCATGCGCACCAGCACACTCTTAGGATAGCTCATGCCGGGCATACCGTTTACGTCGAAATATTTCAGGTTACCCTGCGTATCCAGCCGTGCATCGGCCCGAGTCACACCACGGATCCCCAAGCTGGCGACTACTTTCGGCATGGTTTCTACCAGCTGGTCCAGAATCTCCTGCTCCTCAATGGGCGGCATAATGATGGCCTCGCCTCCCCAGGGCCCCATACCGAGATCCCGCTCTACCATGTGCTCCTTACCGGATACCTCGGTGGAGGCATAATAGGTAGGCAATAGCAAAATCTCATTACCCAAGTGAAAGTAGCCACACGTGATGTCCTCTGAGGGAAGAAACTCCTCCAGCATCACATCGCTTTGGGGGTACTTTTCAAACAATAGTTGCGCGTGTTCCTCGCCATCGGCCGCATTCAGAATCCGTTTCACCCCCGCACTGCTGCTTTCGCTGGACGGCTTCATGGCCAACGGGAAAGGTAGTCCGGTACTTTCCCAATCTTTAGTAAACGGAGATTCAGTTTTTGCATCCCACACCCGGTATTGAGGTACTGGCGCACCGTGGGGTAGCATGCGTTGGTAGGTATCTCCCTTGTGCAGCATGGCTTGCAGGCTGGCGGCATCGTTGCCTATATAGGGTAATCCCTTTTCTTCAATGATACCCGGAATCCAGACCGTTTCGCTGTTCGCATTGAGGGTGTAGTACGCATTGGGCCAGATTAGTGTGGTAGGTGAGACGGAATCCAGAATAGATACTAATTCGGATTGGCTGGAGATTTCTTGCTCGATAACCCGGATACCCATTTCCTGAAGAGCTTTCCTGGCTGCTTTTACTAGTTCAGGATTTACCAGCCAGCCGTTGTCCCAAAAATTCCAGCTGTGTATGAAAAGTATGTCCATGATGCATTAGGATTTGTTAGGTTACCACAAAATTATTCATCCCCTGCAATTATGGCCAACTAGTCATCACTTTTTCGCCAAAACACAGTAAACATTGATTGCATTTTTACTATTGATAGTTAGTATCCATTGGTATACGCCTCATCTTGGTTAATTTGCGCATATCAGCTAATCTATATCCATGAAAAGAATACTACTAGCCAGCCTGATCACCATGTGGTTGCTCAGCTCTTCTTATGCCCAAGTTCAAGTTTCGGGCACCGTTACCTTATTCGATGACGGAGATCCGTCGGGGATTTCAGTCGTTTTTACAGCGGCCTCCGCCAGTGCCACCACCAACAGCACTACCACCGATGGTTCAGGGAACTACAGCATCTCACTGGATGCAGGAGACTATGAAATTGACTTCAGCAAAACCGGATACCGAGGGGTGAGCCTGGGTGAGCGTTTTCTGGCGGCCGACTCCGTTTTGGAAACCGTGGAACTCCAGGAAGAGATCGCAGAAATATCCGGTACCATAGCCGACGGTACGGTTTGGTCAGCAGGGGTCAACTATGTGGTAACGGCCAATGCTACACTGCCTTTTGGCAGCACGCTTACGGTGGACCCGGGAGCGGTTATTAAAATTGCTTCGGGCGTAGATCTGTCCCTACGCGGCACCTTTGCCCTGAAAGGTACCGAAACGGACTCCATCATATTTACCAAAGAATCCGACGCTGAGTGGGGTACCATCACCCTAGAGGACAACCTGTACTGGACCAACGAAAGCGACATGGAATACGTGCGGTTTGAGTACGGAGATGAGGTATTGCTGGAGGATAAGGCAACCGGATTGCGCCATTGTACCCTTTTGCAAACTGTCTTAGTGGACGATACGGATCCCATTGACCCTGATACCCTTTGGATTGTAGATAGCTACTTCGAAGATTGTACGGCCGACTTTGGTGGCGGCAATGGCACCGTGGTCAACGTGAGGTCCAGTACCTGGGTAAACAAGACCCTCGCTCTCAGCAGCAGCACTTTCGCGATGAGGACTAGCACCAGCCTCTTCGGCTTTACGGTAGAAAACAGCCAAATAGAAGGTTACCAATTCGGAATCATCGATTCAGAGGCAGGCTCACAGCATAGCTACAACACGTTTGTGGACAACACCATTGGCGTGCAGCCCAAAAGTGGCACCACGCTCTTTTCCAATACCTTTTACGAAAACGACAATGCGGTAGAGCCCTCTTCCGGATCTACCACCGTGAACTCCAACCTCTTCCTGGACAACGGCCATGCCTTTGCTTTTTCTGAAAGTTTCTCTGGATCTTTTGCTCTTTCCTACAACTTGTTCGATGCTGATGATGAACTCATATCCAGTACTACGGTAGCTTCTGGTTTGGAAGATTTGGGTACCATCATTACCACCAGCGAGGGGCAACCGGCTGATAAATATTTGAACATCGTGGCTGACCCGGAACTGCATGTGGATGCCTCGGACGATGAAAACTATCTGCGTCCCAGCACCTCCAGTTCGGCCGCCGTAGATACCGGTGACCCTGACTTTACCGATGAAGAAGGTAGCCGATTGGATATTGGCGCCAGACAGTACCTGAACATCCGGCCCGATGCAGTAACCAATGTGCAGTTAGCCGAAGACACTATCTCCATTTTTGATGAAATCACCATTTCCTGGTCACCTTCTGAAGACCCTGACAATTTTGGGGCCAACGAAGAAGTGACTTACTTCTTAAGCATTTTCAACCTAAATGATCCAATTCAAAAGATCAACGTAGGTACCGATACTAGTTACACCACCAATGGAAATGTTGGCTTTGTACAGAATACCGGATTGGCTATTCTGATTCAGGCCACCGACGGGTACGATAACTCTGGCCTTAATGGAGCCAATATATTTGTAGGAAACGAGCCTCCAGGGGAATTCACCTTGATGGACCCTGCCCGTGATACGGTACTGGCTGATGTAGAGGAACTTACCTTCCTGTGGAACACCGCCTGGGATACTGATTCTGTAGGATACACTTTTTACCTCATGAATGAGGATGCCACCCAGGACACCACTCTGGAAGCTACGGATACCACTGTAGCCTGGAGCTGGGCCGAAGAGGCGCGCTGGGAACCCAATGCTACCTACACGTGGTATGTGTTGGCTAATGACGGGCAGGATAGCACCTACAGCGATACGCTGAGCTTTTCGATTGCCAACGAAGTTCCAGAAGCTTTCACCATCACCGCGCCAAGTGCCACCGAGCTAGTGGGTATATCAGATACCGTAGCCATTGGCTGGACCACCGCTCAAGATGAGGAAGCCATTATCTACACCGTACAAGTAACCGGAGGAGAACTTGATACGACCCTGATAACCACAGATACTACCTTGGCGCTATATCAGGAGTGGGAGCAAAATACTACCTATTCCATAACCATTGGCGCTAGCGATGGGCAAGATACTACCCAAGCCAGCCTCACCTTCCAGACCGAAAACATTGCGCCTGCTTCATTTGGGCTACTTAGCCCACAGGATTCCGTCGAGTTGGTGCCTGGTGATCCGGTTACCTTTGTTTGGGAGGCCTCCTTGGATACTTCCGAGCCAGTGGAATATTCCTTATTCCTTACCAATCTGGAAGAGTCCGATATAGAAATCATCGATGAAATCACCGATACTAGCTATGTCTGGACCGAAGGCTTTGAGCAAAACCAGGATTACGAATGGTATGTGGTAGCCAGCGATGGCATAGATGATGTACCCAGTACTACCGAATTCGGTTTTACCGTAGCCAATGCTGCGCCTGGTGCATTCGGTTTTACTGCTCCTGCGGCCAATGCTACCTTCGGTGCCAACGAGTTTGTGTCCTTTGCCTGGACCGAAGCTGAAGATGATGTAACGGTGCTCTACCACTTGCGGGTTTTTGGTGGAAATTTGGATTCTACCCTGGCGTTGAATACCGCCCGCAACGCACGGATACAGCTAGCCTGGGAGCAAAATGCTACTTATCAGGCTTATGCCTGGGCTACTGACGGGGTAGATACCACTGGTACGGATACGGTCTCGTTTAGCATCAACAACCTGGCACCTGAAGAATTCACGCTAGGCGAACCTGCTGATGGGGAATTGGTGGACGCTACTTTGCCCATCACCTTTACCTGGAATCAGGCTCTGGATGTGGACTTGGTTACGTACCGACTGTGGGTATCGGGCCCTGAAGGCGATACATCCTCCGTAAGTGGTGACACGGCCATCGTGTTTGACGGAATAGCCCTGCTAAACGATACCGAGTATAGCTGGTGGGTAGTGGCTTCTGACGGGCAGGACAGCACCACCAGTACTACGCGCGCACTGTTGGTAGAAAACGCCATTACGGGATTGGGAGCAGAACTGCAATTAGGCTTGCAGTTGTACCCGAACCCCGCCAAAGAGGTGATAACGATAAACTGGCACCGTTCAGAAATGTACTCCCTACAAATTGTGGATATGAAGGGTAGGGTAGTATATGAGGAAGAGGAGCAACTGGGCACAGCTACCATCCCTATCAAGGCATGGGCTCCAGGTATGTACCGAGCGGTGGTTCGTAGTGGAGATAAACAGGCGGGATGTTTACTGGTAATTGAGCGGTAAACAACCTAGCAGAGAGATGAAAAGAGGGCAGGGGTTATCCCTAGCCCTCTGCTATTTCAGGTTCTTCCGGTTGGGTTAGCTTAGCATATACCTCTTCATAGCCTCTCAAGATGGGGGTATACACTTTTCGGATGTACAGGCGGTCTATCATGAAAATGTAGAGCACAGACATAGGAATGCCCACCAATACATAAATCCACCAAGGGGCAGACTCTTCACCAGCAGGTACTTCTGCGTCTACGGTGTACATCCACATTCCAAAGGCCAAAGCAAAGGGAGTAATGGTGACCATGTAGATTTGTAGATTTCGAATGGACCTCCTTAGAATTTCCGTTCTCCTCTTCACGGACTCTACGGTAGATTTGCCTTGTAGGCCCCGGAGTTTCTTCAATATCTGCCAATACCAAACCACAGCAAATAGCATGATCGCCGAAAAGACAACCACCATAGGAATGAATGCCGGAGAATCTGGCCGAATGTAAAGGACAAAAGCAGCAATCATCAATACGGAGGCAATCATCTCATACAAAGCCGTCCGTTTCAGCTTGGCCATCAGGTCATGCGAACGCTGCTTGGCCCATTCCTCAATATGCGGGGCAACCCGCTCGTAATACGTTTGGGCCTCGGCATCTCCCTGAGCCCATAATGCTCTCAAATCAGGTTCCTGCATAGCCTAGCCGTTTCAATTCGGTATACAATTTCTTTTTGATGCGGTTAATCTTTACACCCACGTTACTGGGCGTTATTCCTAATATTTCCGCGATTTCTTGGTACTTTTTATCGTCCAAATACAGCAACATAATCGATCGATCTGCCGGTGGCAGTGCATGGATGGCCTTGTATAACAGATTCACCTCTTGCTCCTTTTCTTCCGCAGAAGGTCCGTCGTCTACCAGACCTGTTTCTGGTAGCTCATCCAATATCCGATGCTTTTTATTTTGCCGTCGGTACGTCATAGCGGTATTGAGCACTACCCGGTACACGTAGGTGCTCAGGGCAGATTGTTCCTTAAATCGTGGCAACGATTGCCACAGCTGAATCAACATCTCCTGATACAAATCTTGAAAATCCGCTTCCGTATCGGTAAAGGACCGGCCCGTTTTGTACAACAACGGGTGAAAGCGTTTTGCCAAGGAGGGGAAGTTTTCCATCGCGATAACTTATCAGTAGCAGGCGGGACAGGAAAATTACAGGAGAAGTTCGAAAAAATAGAATATTGTAAAAAAATAACGGGATCCACTCCATGATCTCCTTGCTGAGTCAGTTAGCCTATGCGTAGAATTTTGCTTTTACTCTTCGTGATTACCGCCTTGGGCGGTGCCTTCTTTTTCTTCTCCCGGAGTTTCCAGGGGGAAGTGTACCAAGTTAACCTGGCTATTAAAGAGCCTGGCAAAACGTATTTGTATTCCCAGGAACCTACCTCAGCCGTGATGGCCCAGCTGGCCAAGGGGCATTCGCCCATGGTGCTGCCCCAACAAGAGTTGCTTGTGGAAGGGGAGACCCTCTTTGTACAACCCATCCATCTACAAGCCTTGGTGCAGGTAATGGCTGGGGAGGTAACTACGCATGAGTATCCGGAACCCAGTTTCGATGGTTACCTGAGCGCACAGCCTGCCGTAGCCTACCGAATGGAGACAGCCAACCGCGCTACAGAAACCGTAGGTGAGCAGGTGATTGAGTACACAGTAACCCTAACAAACTCTGCAGGTAAGGAGAAACGGATCCGCTGGACGCTCAACCCAACCACGTATGATCCTCAGGCCTTAGAGAACTGTATGGTAGAGAAATTCAAAGTTCAGACCCAACCAGGGCCCGGTGAAATCATAACCTATGTGAGGTCCTTCCCGGTAGTATCCCTACAAGAACTGGCTGCCTTTTATGGGGTGAATGTACGGTGGGAACAGTCCACCGGGCTGCTGTATATATCCCTGTAATGTGGGGCCGTAGCCCCTAGGGTTTTGCGACCGGCAACTGGCTATTTCTGCTGCTGCTCCGCTTGCGCCAACCGGTTGATCAGCACCTGCATCTCGTGGAGTTTGGTTTCTAAGTCGGCCACACTCACCGATCCTTTGCGTTCTTCGCTGGCTTCCATTTCCATTTCCGCTTTGGCTTCGTCCATGCCGTTCATGATGATACCAATGAACAGGTTGAGCATGATCATGGTACCAATGAGCACGAAGGAGACAAAATAAGCAATGCTTAGCGCGGGCTGGGCCACAGAATCCATACACGGTTTGATGGCCCCGTCGTATCCATAATTTTCACAGCCGAACATATTGATGTACATCACATCCGTCCAGTCTTCCAGGGTAACTACCCGAAACAACGAAAGCATGGAGGTTTCTAAATCGCCGAAATGGATCGGGTCATTTGTACCAAAGAAAAACACCCCAATTACGGCATAGATATAAAACAGGATGAGCAGAAGCAATGACACATAGCCCATGGAAGGGATGGATTTCAATAACGCTGAAACCAGCATTTGCAGCTTAGGCAAAGCACTAATGAGTTTGAGAACCCGTAGCAAACGCAGGAGGCGCAATATGGTAATAGAGCTGCCTCCAAAGGGTAAGAAGGCCGCCGCTACAATGATGAAATCGAAGACATTCCACCCGTTTGTGAAGTAGTTCCAAGGCTTGCGACCCTCCGCCACCAGTTTAATCACGATCTCCAATACAAAGATCCAGAGAATGACCGTGTCCAGGACTTCAAGAATTTCCTGATTTCGTTCGGCATAAGCATGGTAAGTCTGGATACCTACCAGTACCCCAGCAATGATGATGACCAGGGTGATTACATTTTTAAACCAGGACGATTCTGCAATTTTCTTACAGTTGGCTACTAGTGAGTTCATGGATAAATAGTTAGAAAAGTGGGTTATCGATGGAGAAATCGTATTTCGGGGCGAAGAAAATAAAGAAGCCCGTGAGTGGTCAAGTAATCCGTTAAAGATTTGGTCAAAATTAACCCATGTTTCGCGGTGAAATCTTGGCTTTGAAAAAGCGAGAATGACTGTTATTCTGGTTTCTGAGGGATTTCTGAGGATAGGCTACCCTTTTGTCGGGTTTCGTTATATTTTCGTGGCACTTTATCAGATAAGAATACTATACCCATGGGAAGAGCATTTGAATACCGCCGGGCGGCCAAAGAAAAGCGTTGGGCCAATATGTCCCGGATTTTCCCCAAGCTAGCAAGAGCCATTACGGTAGCAGCCAAAGAGGGCGGTGCTGATCCGGAAATGAACCCCAAGTTGCGTACGGCCATCCAAAATGCGAAGGCCCAGAACATGCCCAAGGACAATATAGAGTCTGCCATCAAGCGGGCCGAGGGCAAGGACGCAGCCAATTTTGTTGAGATGAACTATGAGGGCAAGGGTCCTCACGGTGTGCTGGTGTTTGTAGAGTGCGCTACCGATAATACGAACCGGACCGTAGCCAACGTAAAATCATACTTCAATAAAAACGGTGGCAGCCTGGTTCCCAGTGGTTCATTGGAATTCATGTTCAGCCGCAAAGCAGTGTTTGAGCTCGACAGACCGGCTTCTTTGGATCTGGATGAACTTGAGCTTAATCTCATTGATGCAGGCCTGGAGGAGATTGAGGACCACGGCGATACCATGACTATCATTGGGGATTACAAGAACTTCGGCGAATTGAGCAAGGGTATCGAGGATTTAGGGCTGGAGCCCAAGGAGTCTAGCCTGCAGCGCTTCCCAACTACGCCTACTGAGTTTACCGACGAGCAGATTGTGGAAATTGAAAAGCTGACCGATAAGCTGGAAGACGACGACGATGTGCAGGGGGTATTCACCAATATTGGCTAAAGCCAATACAGTGTGAGTATTGAGGGTGAGCTTTGAGGGCTACACGATAAGAATTTTATATAGCCGACCCGGTTGGGTGGGCTTTTTTATGGGTCACTGCCAAGTTTTTCGGAGTGACTACCAAGTAAGCAGTGGAGGATATGTTTGACAATTGCATAATCGGGGCACATTGTCTAAGATCAGCGTTAATACGGGGAGCGAGTTTGGAGACTGAACGTCATTTTCACATCTCCAGACCTACACATTTTCAAATCCACATTTTAACTCCTCAGCTCATGAATTCATTTGCTTGTTTTTCCCTCTAAAATCCGCCGGATATCATTGGCTTCGGCCATGAGACGGCGAAGCGCCTCGGTATCATCCTGCTCGATAGCCTGGCGAAAATGTCCGAGCATGTCAGTGTAGGTATCCAGCACACGGAGCAAGGGAGCCTTATTCTCCAGGAAAATAGAGGTCCACATCTCTGGCGAGCTTTTCCCCAAGCGGGCCGTGCTGGCAAAACCAGAACCCGCAAACTGAAAGATCATATCCTCGTACTTTTCAGCCTGAAGCACTGACAGTGCCAAGGAAAAAGAGGTAAGGTGAGAAAGGTGTGAGATGTAGGCCAGATGCTCATCGTGCTCCTGAGCACCCATATACAGGAGTTCCATCTGCATGGCTTGACACAGGTCTACTAACTGTTGCACCGCCTTGGGGTTGGACTTCTCCGTTTCGCACAGGATCATTCGCTTGCCCTGGAAGAGATTGTCCATAGCAGCACCGGGGCCAGAGTTCTCTGTACCCGCAATGGGGTGGGCGGCCACAAACTGTGCCCGACGCGGATGGTCGGCAATCGTTTCACAGAGGGCTAGCTTGGTGGAACCTAAATCAAAGGACCAGGCATCCGCTGACAGGCCATCCAGCACTTGCGGAAGCAACTTTTTCATGGGCCCAACGGGTACGGCCAGGGCCACCACATCGGCCCAAGCAACGGCTTCCGATAGGGGAGCGGCATGGTCTACCCAACCTGCGGCCTTGGCTTGGGTAACGTGCGCTGGGTTAGCATCTACCCCCATCACCTCGGTACTGGCATGTACCCGCCTTAGGGTTTTGGCCAGGGTACCGCCTATGTGGCCCAGCCCGATCACTGTTAGTTTCATGCAATCCGTTCTATTACTTCATCATAGGTAGCTTCGGGCACACATAGAGAGACCCGCACGTATCCCTGGCCCTCCGAGCCAAAGATGGTACCTGGCGGCACAAACACATGTTGATTATACAACAAGCCGTCCGCAAAAACCTCGGCATCGGTTTGGCCTTCGGGCAGGGTAGCCCAAACAAACATACCTTGCTGCTGAGCCAGGGGTGTACAGCCCAGCTGTTGTAGCAAGGCTACCGCTTTGGCCTTCCGCCTACCGTAAATGATGTCCTGCTCTTGGTGCCAGGATAAGGGCGTTTGTAGAGCCATTATGGCCGCCTCCTGTACTGCCTTAAACATGCCGGAGTCTTGGTTGCTTTTTACCTGCAGTACGGTCTTTATATAATGAGGAGGTCCGGCAAGCCAGCCCACTCGCCAACCCGCCATGTGGTGCGACTTACTGAGGGAGTTCAGCTCCAATACCTGACCTTGAGCTTCGGGTAGTTGTAGCAGACTTTGCGGGCTATCGGAAAGGATTAAACTATAGGGATTGTCATTGACAATCAGGAAGTTTTTTTCTTGGGCTAACTGAAGTAAGGTCTTTAGGGTCTCTTTGGTTTGCACCTGCCCGGTAGGCATGTGAGGAGTGTTGAGCCAAAATAGTTTCACATGCTCCAAGGGGAGTTGCCGAAGGGCTTCCACATCGATCTGCCAATCCTGTTGTGCCTTAAGAGAATAGGTGAACACTTCCGCCCCTACCAATCGCGATACGGCCGCATAGGTGGGATACCCCGGATTGGGGATAAGCACCCCGTCTCCCGGATTGAGGAAGGCCATACTGATATGGAAAATACCCTCTTTGCTGCCCATTAAGGGCAATATTTGGGTATCAGAATCTAGTTCCACCCCGTAGGTATGGTGTGACCAGCGTGCAATGGCATCACGCAAAGCGGGTAATCCTTGGTAGGGCTGATAGCCGTGACTATCTGGTAATGAGGCCACCGCCTGCAAACGCTCTACCACCGCTGGGGGAGGAGAGAGGTCCGGATTGCCAATCCCCAAATTAATCACGGGCTTCCCTTCGGCTACCATTTGCCGGATCTCGGCCAGCTTTCGGGAAAAATAATATTCGCTAACGGTCTGCAGCCGGTCCGCAGAAGAAATCATAAGTCCATTTCGTAGTGATGTGCCGAACGAAACTACGCAAGCCCCTCTCAATACCAAAAGATTACGCACCTCCGACAGGAAATATTCAAAGGTTTCTTTCTATTAATTATAAAAATGCAAAATCCAGCAAGCGCTTAACTTATGTTTAAACACTTTGTTTAATTCAAATACCACTTTGGTTATCAAACGATTGAGGTACTATACTCCTCAAAAAATACCAAATTTGGGGACATGCATGGTGTGTATTAGGTTAAGACCTTTGCAAGGTATTATACAACCTACTCGCCATGTTAACGTCCATTATCCAAGTTCCACCGGCCTTTGTAGCACAACCCTCTCAGGAGCCGGTGATGTCCATTGTATCAAGAAAAGAGTTAGCGACATTCTCTCGCTTCGTATACGATGTATACGCCGCTAATAACGCCGGAGATTTGGGCTGGGAACCCAACGAAGAGGAAATCCGGGAATTCATCGAAGAGGATACTGCTTACTTTCCGCGGTCACTGTATGTATGGTTCAAGGCAGGGGGCACCATCCCTTTGAGCACCTTGAAAATCACCCACTACACCCCGGAGCTGCTGTTTCCTATCGAGAAACAGTTCAATTTGCCAGTGAGCGAATTGGCAAAACGCGCAGGAATCAGCACGGAGGAATTCTATCACCTGGGCCGCTTAAGTGTAGACAAAAACCGGCTTTCGGACATGGGACCTAGCAGTCGTGAGCTGTTTACCCGCATGCTACACCGATGCTTGCTCTTCACTACTTGGTCACCCCAGGGTACCATTTTTGCCGAAGCGGCCCTGCCTGCGGTTCAGTTGTTCGAAAAAATTGGCTGTCCCTTTGAGGTAGTTGGTGATCCTGATTTCCATACCGGTACCTACACCTACCCAGTAGTTTTACGGCCCGATGTCATCCGAAATTGGCTTGCCAGCAACGAAGACCTGATGTAAAACATTGTATTTCAGAGATCTATGCAAGACCGTTATACAAGAAACTTCATCTACCTCAACGAAGAAACACAAACTAGCCTTAAAGATTTCCGGATTGTGTTCGGTGGGGTAGGGCTGGGCAGTGTTATTGCCGAGTCTGCCTTACGTTTGGGGTTTGAGCGCTTCCTGCTCATCGATGGTGATACCGTGGAGGAAAGCAACCTAAACCGCCAAAATTATACCCTGACGGATGTGGACAAGACCAAAGTGGAGGCCATCCGGGATCGGCTGCTGGCTATCAACCCCAATGCTCAGGTAGAGACCTTTGCGGGATACCTTACACCCGATAACCTAGGGGATTTTCTCCAACCCGGCGATCTGGCCATCAACGCACTGGATTTCGACACCGATGCACCCTTTGCCTTTGATGCCCACTGCAAAAAACTGGGTATCCCGGTGGTGCACCCGTTCAATTTTGGCTGGGCCACAGCTGCCTATGTGGTCACTCCAGAAAGCGAAGATGTAGCATCACTCTATGGCCCAGAGGCTCGCTTTGAGTTTCCGCTGATCGACGATATGTTATTGAAACTGGAGAAGATGGGAGTGGGCCCGGTAACTGGTCTCAAGCAACTACGTCAGGAGTATCCTAAGTACCTGCCCGCTAGCCCTCCTCAGCTAACAGTAGGGGCTACTCTGGCCGCCGGGCTTACCACTAGTCTGCTTTTTCAGCTTGCTACCGGTCAACAAGTAGATACCTTTCCCAAGCCTTATTACCTGAGCACTGAGACGATGGTTTAATGTTACTCTACCGCTTGTCCCTCAGTTTAATGCTCGGTCACAGAATGAGACCATACAGACCTCGATAAGGATAAACGTATAACACGCAGACTAGATGGGACGTGATATAGCCAAACAAAAACTGAATAATCATGAAAAAGACAATTGAAAAATTCTCCCAAGATTCAAAAGTTAAGGCTGATCAGTTGAAGGAAGTAAAAGGTGGTACAGACAATAGATATCTTTCTGATTGGATTTGGCAATGGGGCAATTAACTCCACCGAAAAAATAGAAGCCGCCCCTCGGGGTGGCTTTTAGTTTCAGATAAGATTCTCCGACTTCGAATTTCAGCTTGCTACAACCCCAAACCCTATAACTTACCCTTGTTGTGGTTAGGTGTTTCCTGAGCCTGCCGAAGGGCATTCCCATGTTTGAGTACCGTTAAGTGCGTCATTGGTATAAGAATGAATTGTTTAGGCAAACTCGAACTTGATTCTAAGGAAGGGTTATTATTTGACACTAGGGAATAAAGGAGACCTAAGAGAAGCTCCTGAGTTCTAGCTGAGGTGCTTAAAGCGGCCTCATAGAATTGCATCACAGTCATAACGTGACTTGCTTACTCGTCCGCATGCGCGAATGGTGAGCGAAATCATCGTCTACACTGTAGGCCAACAGTAGGTGATATGCCCTTCCTTCCTCAAGTGATTTTTGCCGGGGGCTAGTTGGGTTCACTGGTAAGGTGAAGGATAACTCTGTCCCCTCACTCGTCTCTCTTCCCCTTACCTGTACAATGCCAGAGGTATCCCCATAGGTAGCTGTTGGCACGTAATCACCTGGAGCCCTGACGTAGTGCTCTATCACCTCTGCTTTGCCATTTTGAACACGGGCCATCAGTAGCCAAGTATCTGAGAGTGCCTGTTTTTCATTGAAACCAATGGCAACCCAACCTTGAAGTGGAGCTTTGAGCGTAAATGAGACCATTTCGCTCTCGGTATACTCCCACGATACTTCCATTCCTTGTGCTGATATCCTTTTAGAAGTGTTTTGAGTAACCATTAATGAAGCCAATAGCAAAAGACGTATAATCATGATACCTATATTGTTGATATGTCAATTAATACGAAGTTTTAAATTATTGGTTTTTCGATCTTCATAGTAGAATGGGTAATCTACAAACACTGGGCGGGGAGATTCCTAAGGGTGGGCCTGTAAGGGGTCCTCACGCTACCCTAGCAAGCGGCAGCAATAAAATAAAATTTAACTCAACATTAGCTTGGTACAGTTATTGAAAAATAACGATCTTGTCACAAGATAAATTAAGACAAACAAAAATTCTCTCATGAAAAAGACAATTGAAAATTTCTCGCAAGCTTTAGCCATAAACGCTACTCAGCTAAAAGAAGTAAAAGGTGGTACTGACAATAAGATACCGTCTGATGATTGGATATGGCAATGGGGCATTTAATCCCAGCTGAAAAATTTAAAGCCCCCCCTCGGGGTGGCTTTTTCGTTGGCACAAATCAAAACAGTGAGTACCGATGTAATATTCTTAGAATCCTCCTTCGTCATCAAATCCCCCGCTATCACCCCCTCTACCACGATCACCTCGGCCGCGGCCTCGTTCACGGTTCTGCTGGTTGATGCGGTATACAAAACTGAGGGTAACTTGCTGACCACGACGCCACTGAAAGCTGCTGGTCTGGAAGAAATCATCACCTTGCGTTTCGCTACGCCATATCCGGGTATTGAACACGTCGCGAACCCGGAGGGATAGGGTACCTTTCTTATTAAGAATCTCCTTATTTGCCACCAGATCCAGGTTCCAGACGGCCAAGCGTCTACCTTGGGTAGTATTTCGTGGAGCCCGATAGTTGAATACTACTTGGGTATTGAGTGGCTTAAAGCGCATGTTAGCATTGAACCTACCACTCCAGCTAAAGGCATCTGCATAGAAGTCCTGGTCCTCGAATGTACCCTCAGTAATGGCCCGGAAGAAATTCAGGTCTGCATCCATCCGCAACCAATCGGTGGCATCTACCGAAGTACCCAGCTCCACACCGTAAGAATTACGCACCCCTAAGTTGACCGGGCGGCTAACCGTAAGGCTGTCCTGGAAAGTGGTAATGTACTCTACTACACCCGTAGACTGGCGGTAGTAAATGCTACTCATGAGCGTAGCGGCCTCTCCGTTGCGCAGGTATCCTACTTCCATGGAGTTGGTAAATTCCGGATCCAGGTCTGGATTGCCCAGTCGTACGTTCTGTGAATTGAAAAAACCAGAGAAGGGGTTTAACTGACGGAACCTAGGGCGGCGCACCCGGCGCGAATAACTTACCTGCCAGCTATCCTGTTCGTTGGGCTGGTAGGTAAAGAAGGCACTAGGAAAGAAGTTGAGGTACGTCTTCTCTGCCGACTGACTCGTTTCTAAGGAAGTAATGGAGATATCCGTATACTCTGCTCGCAAGCCACCTTGCAAACTGATCTTATCCCATTCTTGGCCGTAGATGACATAGCCCGCTTGAATGTTCTCATCGTAGCTCAAATCATCTGCTTGGTTGTTGAGCGTTTGCCATCCGTTGGTTGCATCAAACTGCTCTAACAAATAGCGGTTGCCAATATTGCGCGTGGTGCCCCGGTAGCCTGCCTCGAAGGTGCCTCCAAAAACCAAGGGATGAATGTAATCTACAGAGGTAAGGGTATTGGCCGAACCTTCACGGGTATAGCTACGCTGGAGTAGCGGATCTACACCAATGAGTGGTTCCAGGTCGAGCGACAGCTCCTGCTCGGTTATGTCTGAGATTTCCTCCTCTATACCATTGCCGTACTGAAACTGTGCGGTAAGCTCTCGTCCCTCTTCCACAAACGTGCGGGTATAGTTTAGATTCACGTCCAAATTAGGCTCATCTTCCTGTTCCAAGCCATCGCGGGCCGCTGCCCCGATCAACACTCCGTTGGCATCGTAAGTGAAGAAATCCACATCGCTATCGGTTGAGCCTTGCCCCAACCGGTACACTACCGAACCGCTTACTGTGTTGTAATCATTCAGATAGTACTCCAGGCCACCACGAAAGGTATTGTTTAGGTTGGACCGCTGGTACAATTGAATCTGATCCAAGGTCTCCGTAACTGGGCTGGTAGTGGTACGAGAAGTGGTTCCACCGCCTGGGCTACTGCGGTAGTTGAGGCTATACAGTCCGAAGAAATTCACCTTATTAAGGCGGTAGTTGGCGTTGATGGAAGCGTTGCCTTGCCAGGGCCAACCGGCCGACAAGTTTACCGAACCATTGAAACCCTTCTCTTTCTCCTTTTTCAGCACAATGTTGATGATACCCGCCTGACCTTCAGCATCATATCGCGCAGAGGGGTTGGTAATCACTTCTACCCGTTCTACAATATCCGCTGGTAGGGTCTGTAGCGCCTCGGCCGAGCTAAGGCCTGCCAAACCGGAAGGCTTTCCGTTGATGAGGATACGGACGTTACTGCTACCCCGGAGGTTGATTCCACCATCTACATCTACAGTAATGGAAGGAATATTATTTAGCGCATCAGACACCGATCCCCCTATATTGGCCAGGTCTTCGCCTACCGAATACATTTTCTTATCCAGCGCCATGGTTACCCGACTGCGTTCGCCGCGAACTTCTACGCCTTCCAGCGCTACGGCTTGTTCGGCCATAGTGAGAGTACCCAGGGTGTTCTCGCCACGATTCACAACTACCTTAGGGATATACTTAGAGGTATAGGAAAGAAAATCGAGCCGTGCCAGGTAAGTACCGGGTTTCACTTCCAACCGGAAGTTACCATCCAGATCCGTCACGGTGCCCTCTTTTACCGAAGAGTCTGCCAGAGACAGGAGCGCGATGGTAGCATAACCAAGCGGTGCTTGGGTAGCTTCATCTACAATGGTACCGGTAAGTACTGCTTTAGAGCCTTGGCCAAAGCTCAGCGTACTTACACAGCATATCAGCCCTACAAACCAACCGAGTTTTTGCATCATTACTTTTTTTGTTGCGGAGTTATAACTGATTGTGTTGGCAAATGTATGCCACCATTCTAGGTTAATTTTGAAAGGATTTTATAGCAAATCTGAAGAATGGTAAAGTGTCGGCTAGAGGGCCCTGGTGAAATATGTTGAAATACCGTGAAAGGTGATGAAATAGGATTGAAATGACCCACCTACCATATTTGTAACATACGATTGAAACAAACACAAATAATAACCCTAGCACTGGACACCTAACAGATCTAACCCCAATTATTCTAACCCTACATATTCTTTATTTAAGCACATATGATAACCAAAAAAGCCCCTCCAGCGAGGGGCTTTTTTGGTTAGAATGGGGTCTTATTTATTTCCCAATCAGTACGAAGGGACTCCAGTAATAGGGATGCGCAAATTGATCGCTTTGAATCAACTCTAATTTAGCTTCCCGCAGGTAATCGGCATAGTCTAAGGTTTGGAACCGGTTTTGGGGTATTTTTTCCCCAGCAAACTGCTTATAGTAAGCGATCATCAGATCTCTGGTGGAGGTATCAGATACCTTCCAAAGCGATACGGTAAGGTTTTTAGCTCCCGCATAGATCAATGCCCTACTTAGGCCCAGTAGTCCTTCCCCTTGTGACATCTTACCCAGCCCAGTCTCGCACGCACTCAGCGTCACCATTTCCGCATTGAGGGCCAGGGAATAAATCTCACCGGAAAACAGCACTCCATCCGCCTGACTCCCAGAATCTGGTGCTGCCATGAAGATGCCCGAGAATTCCGGCTCTTCCTGGTTTACGAAACCATGACTAGCAATGTGCAAGTAGTTGTAGTCGGCCCAGTGGCCTTGCTCTGCAAAATCTTCCTGAACCGAATCATACATCATGAGATTGGTCTCCTGGTTGTTATCCAGGAAGTACTGGGATATTTGCTCCACTTCAATTTTGGTACCGGGCAGGGGTGGGAGTGACCCTACCTGTACACTCTGCCGGGCATCGGCCAACACCGAAGATTCCGTATAGGAGTCTTCACGGATGCGCTGTAGTACCTGCAACTGGTTGTCGTCAAACTCTACCGGCGCCATGATGGCGCTCGCCAAAGGTGCTTTCTCCTGCACCGTACGCTCGTTCTGGAAGATACGGTACAGCAAGTTCGCTGAGAACGTATAGCTAATGGAATAGTCCTTGATCAAATAGGGATACTCGTTGTAAGCCAGGTCCCAATAGTTATCCACCTCTTCAGTGAGCAGAGCTTCGAAGGGCACCGTAGACATAATACCATCTTGTACGATCAGGAGCCGCTCTACGCTTTCCGGTATGGCTGCGGGAAAAAGTTGCTCATACAACTTGGGGGCCATGTCCCAATAGGCGCCATCTATCTGATACACCAATGAGTTTCGGTAGGCCTTCACCCAATCGTCAAATTTGCCACTCTTACGGGTACGATGAATCTGAAAATCGTCTCGGGTGATGTAATTGGCATAAATCAAATCATCCGTAACGAAGTAAGAAACCATCATGGTACCTTCTGGCAAAAATGCCTGAATCTGCTGCACCGTAGCCACTTCCACATCATACTTTAGTTCGTAGTATTTGGGGTAGTCTGACTCCATCCGTGCAATCAGGTTTTCGTAATCCCGGTTGGCGTTGAAAAGTAGCTGCTGATACTTGGCCTGCAATGAACTATCCGGGTTAGCGGCTAGCTCTTGAGTATATTGCTGAATTGCAATCTTGAGCTCTCGCTCCAGGGTCAAAACGGAGTCAGGCAAACCACCAAACGATTTGGCATTGGCCTCGGCAATAGAGGAGAACAGCACCGCCCCCTTGTTACGCTCAGTAAAGAAGAAGTAGTTGTTTTCGTATTCTTTGATCTTCTCATCCAGCACCGCATCACGGTCAATCTGCTTCACATTGCTTTCATCCAGCAGATCCAATAGCGAATACGAGGACCGCACCGCAGATTCGTAGATCTTATCGGCCAGCTTGCCTAGCTCAATTTGGTCCTTACGATCGGTATACGATTGTCTTACCTGCTCTACCAAACTATCACTGAGCACAAAGCTGTTGAGGGCAATGTCCAGGCCTTTCATATTGGCTGCTTCCTTAAAACCCGCTTCCAAACTCTCACCTTTGAAGCGCAAGTACCACAACAGGTCCTTGGTGTCGAAAAAGTTGGCCAAGGCGGGATTTACGTAGAAATTTTCGTCCTCAAAGTCGATAATACTACTGTTGATGGCTTGCTGTACATACTCCAATGCCAGTACTGTGCGGCCAATTTCACCGTTGACCCGGGCCAGGTTATAGAAAGCATTCGCCACGTTGGGGTGGTCTGTGCCGTGAATATTGACATCAATTTCGAGGGCTTTTTCGAAGAACTTGATGGCCGTAGGAAACTGCCCGGCGAAGTAATAAATAGAACCTAGGTTGTTGTACGCTGCGGAAGTATTCACGTGGTTTTCTCCTACCAGGAAGTAGTTGATCTCCAGTACATCGTTATAATACTCCAGTGCTTCCAAGAACTTCTCCTGGTACATGTAGGTATTCCCAATACCCAGGTAACACTGAATGGTATTCTGGTGCACCTCCCCAATGGAGTTTTTATAGTTCTCCAGCGCCTTGTTATAGTATTCCATGGCCAGTGGAAAGTTCTCCTGGTTCTTGTACACATCAGCCATACCCAGCCATACTTGCCCAAACTTAGGGTCGCGGGGATTCAGGTACTGTCCGTAGATGAGAAGGGCCTCCTTATAGTATTGCATGGCAATCTCGTAGGCGCCATTGTTTTGGAACACATCACCCAGCCCTACATAGGCATTAGCCACGTCCGGGTGATTCTCACCGAAATAGTTCTTGTTGATATCCAGGGCCTTCTCGTAGTTTTCCTGAGCCCGAATATAGCTGCCTTTATTCCTGTACAGGTTGCCCAAACTCAGGTAGCTATTCGCTACGTAAGGATGATCTTCGCCTAGCAACTCGCGGTTTTTCTCCAGAGCGTTGTTAAAATAGATGAAGGCGTCCGCATACTCGTATTTGCCGTAAAACACATTGCCCAATCCCAAGTTGGCTGGGGCCGAGTACCGGAATTCGCTCTCCTGCTCGTCCAATCTTTCGGTAATGGCCAGGGCCGCCTGGAAATTCTCCAAAGCGATATTATGCTGCCCGGTGAGGTAGTGTACGTTGCCAATATTGCTAAGTGCCTCGGCTTCCT
>DMST01000524.1:24216-34691 GCA_003454975.1 Cytophagales bacterium
CTCGGCTTCCTGTGGTGACCCCTCGCCCAAGTACTGCCGAGCCAGTTTGAGTGCTGCTCGCGCCTCTGTCTCTGCTTGGCTCAAATCGAAAAGGGCCGCATGATATTCTGAAAGTTTGTTCTTGGTATTTATATATCCCTCCCAATTTTCATCCAGACCATAGAATTCTTCTGCCAAAAGCAGATACTTTCTTGCACTGTCGTATCGGTTAAACAGAAGCAATGAATCCGCCTCCTGATAGTACATAAGTGCCAGAGAATCAGATGGTTGATTCGTATTTCCTAGGGCAGGAAGGGTGTTAGCAGCCCATAGAAAAAATACAATTATTACTCCATTTCTTACCTTCATCGATGATTTGCGTGCGTCTACCTAAAATTATCGTGCGAATGTGGTAAAAGTAGCATCTTCATGCGCTATAATTCGACGATTAATTATATTCCATCTACGAAAAGGCTATGTACGCACGAAGATTCATTCTATCGTTATTTGCCGTTGCTTCTACCCTAAATTTAGCAATTGGTCAAGAAATATTGAACCATACCAAAGAACACTATTCCACCGAAGACGGCCGACTGTACTGGCCGGCAGACCTTCCGATCTACATTTTCATCGCTTCTACACCCGAGGCGTCAGACTCTCGCAGGTTGAAACCTGAAATTGCCGAACACGGTGACCCCCTGTTTTTGGATACGGAGGGCATCAATTGGATTCGGAGTAACTGGGCCATCAACAACGAAACCATGGAGTCCGTACGGCCCCAGGTGGAGGTTAAGTATCCCGTTTGGCGCGATGGACTGGCCCCCATTACCTCCATCCAGTTCAACACAGCAGAACGATCTACCGCCGCGGATAATCCCTTCTATGGCCCTGGCCTAAAGGTGAGTGCTACGTCCGAAGATGGAGGGTCTGGTGTGCAGGCCACCTATGTTTCGGTAGATGGCAATGCCTATCAGCAGTACACCGATACCCTGGCGCTGGAGAAAAACGCCCGTCACGTATTGCGGGTGTATAGTGTGGACTATGTGGGCAATGTAGAAGAGCCTCAGGAGTTCGTCTTCGACGTAGACGTAACCCCTCCGGTAACGGCTCACGCATTAGATGGAGAGTACACACGCAATATTCTTTCTACCCGAGCGCAGATTACCCTTTCTTCTCAGGATCCCGCATCGGGCATCAGCCGGATTTACTACGCCATCGATAGCGGTCAGATGCGGCCCTACCGCAGTAGCATACCCTTCCAAACGTTACCGGATGGCAACCACGTACTCAGGTACTACTCTGTAGACCGAGTGGGCAATGCCGAACCAGTGAAGGAGTACCCTTTCTATTTGGATAGAAATCCACCGGAGGTGGTCGCCACCATCATTGGTGACCAATACCAAAACAGGGGACGGGTGTTCATTTCAGACCGCACCACGGTAGAGCTTTCTGCTGACGACAACCACTCCGGAGTACGCAGTATGGTGTATTCTGTAGATGGGGGCGAGGAAAAGGACTACATAGAGCCTTTTCCTTTGAAAAAATCAGAAGGGAACCATGTGGTTACTTTCTATGCCGTAGACCGGGTGGGTAACGGATTCCGAGGAGAATTCAAGGAAGAATATGGCGGCCGCCAATCCTTGTCATTGGATATGGAAGCGCCCAAGGTAAGTTATGCTTTTGGGGGTAGTCAATTCGACTCCCGGGATACCACCTTCATTACCAGCAAAACGGAGATTCGCCTAACGGCCAACGATGGTGATAGTGGTGTGAAACAAATTGGCTACAAGATCAACGGGGGCCAAGGCCAGGTATACGGAGATCCTTTTACCGTGGACGATGAAGGCTTTTACATGATCGACTTTTTCAGTACTGATTTTGTAAATAACCGGAACACCCTGGACTTCTTCTTTGTGGTAGACAACACGGGCCCAGAAATTGAGTCTATCTTCAGCGCGGAGCCCATTGGTACCATTACGCTCAATGACAAGCCGGCTCCGCTGCAAGTATTTGCTAGCGGACTCACGTTGTACTTGGGTGCTACCGATGCTATGGTAAACACCAAAGAGATTTGGTACACCCTCAATGATAGCGCCCCCATCCGCTATTCACGCCCTGTAAAGATTGGCAGGCCTGGAATCAACAGCATTACGGTAAAAGCCGTAGATGAACTCGGCAACGAAACGGAAATGGATCAGGTAGAGATCTTTGTGAAGTAGGCTCAAAACAAATTGCTAAACCAAGAAGGCCTGTTTTCCCTGGGGGAAAGCAGGCCTTTTGTATTTTGAGTGGGAACACAAGTATTGAGAAAAAAGAAATGAAAAAACGTGTGTGGGTCTGTGCCTTTCGGTTATAAACCAAAAAGGTGCTGTAGCCTAAGCCACAACACCCTGGATTTTCTTAGTTCATTCGGCCTTAATTTTTCTTATTCTTCTTTTCCGAAAACACGTGACGATCTGCATACCAGGGCATCCGGTAAGCAATTTTCACATCACTATTTTTTTGGTCCTTGGGTTCCTTATCGTTTTCATAGAACCCAGAAATCATGTCTTGATCTTCCGAAAACCAGCCAGTATATCGCTGAGGGTTACTCTTACTTTGTCGGTTATTTAAATCCGGATTTGCATCACGAGTAAAGTTGATTTCAATCGTGGTCCTGCCTTTGTATTCCACAATCTCCTTTACGGTACCTTCAAAAGTATCCTCGGTAAGTGCTTTTCTAGGCTCGTTTTCCATGCCCTTGGTCATGTACCAAAACATTTTGCCTTTTACGGTACCATCCTTTCTTTGGATGATATCAATGAATCCCCGGTTCTGGTTAGTAATAATACTGTAACGACCAGAGATATTCTCTTTCATTTTCATCGAATGTTAGATTTGTTTGTTGTTATAATGTAGTAACTATAGGGACAGAATGGTCACAAATATCCCCTCAATAATTTTCCCAAAAGGGTGAATTAATCCGTTTTTCAAGGAAGTTTGGTAGCTACCCAGGCATACCGTAAGCCGTTGTCAAAAAAGCCAGAAATCAATTTGTAATCCTGAGACATCCAGCCTTTAAAATCTTGAGGGTTAATCTTTCGTGAGAAGGTAAGCTCTACGCTTTTGGCCTTTTTGCTTTGCGTGATGGTACCTTCAAAAGTGTCTTCCCGATAGTAATCTTCGTCTTTTCTATTGGTGTACCAATACATCTTACCGAAGATCCGTGTACCTTCCTGGGTTAGCTCCATGTAGCCCAGATTCTGATTGGTATTCAGGGAGTATTTTCCAGTAATATCTGTAATCGCCATTGTAAATAGGGTTAGATAATGGTGTGATTTGTTAGTGATTATATAGACAGGAAGGTACTAAAGGTGGTATGGAAAACCAATTATTCAACAACCTACAAAGCAGACTAGGTGTTTTATATGAAAAATAGACATAAACCACATACCCTTTTGATTTTCAATACTTTAAACCTGAAAACACCTAACTATCGTAGGTGTGGCATACATGTAAAACTGGCTCGGCCACTTAGTATGGAGTGTGCCAAGCCAGATCTATAGATTATGTGAATATTACAACTCCCATACGATGGGACGGCGAGTTACTACCACATGAGGCTGCCTCCATCTGGTGGTAGGCTGAGCCCTATCACTTACCGGCTTTTGACCCTGCATCTCGGCCAGCCGTTCTATCCTCGTTCGGGTATTGGGGTGAGAGCGCAACCAGTCAGCGGACTGAGAAGCCATGGGTTGCCACTGCCCCCACCACCAAGGACGGCTCATCCGTTCTATGCGCTGTAGTGCAGAAGCTAAGCCCATCGGGTCACCCGTCAACACCGCAGCGTCGAGGTCGGCCAGGTATTCCATACTGCGAGACAAGCCCAGTTGCAACAGCAAGTTCAGGGTGGGAGATAAGGCTAGTAGGAGCAAGGGCCACAACGGGATCGGGTTCATGCCTAGGAGAAACAACGGTACGGATAGAAAGAGTAGGATCTTACCGATCCAAGACAAGGTGTGGGTGAGGTTGCCAAAGCTTGCGGCCAAGCCCTTGACATACAAGTCATTGTTCTTAATGTGGCTAATTTCGTGTGCCAATACTCCTTCAATTTCCCGGTAATCTAATGCTTGCAATAGCCCCTGCGAAACCCCTACCACAGGGTTCTCTTCGGAGCCCACAGCAAAAGCATTGGCAGAACGGCTTTTCATCAGGTATACATCCGGTACCCGAGAGAGCTCAGCCCGATGTGCCAGGTTTTTCACCATCTGATATAAGTCCGCATGGTAATACGGGTCCAGCTTTACCGCCCCTTGCCAGCGAAGAATCTTCGCGGGATTGCGCCGCAAAGAGTATAGGGTGATTAGAGCTCCTATGCCCAAGATCCAGGAAGTTAAGGTCCAACCCAACCACATGCTACCTAACCAGGCAGCCAGGCCGAAAGCCCCTAGGAGGTAACCGTATTTGAGTAGAGTGTTGAGGTTTCTATGTTGCGTATTCATGTATCCTTTTAAAATTTCTTCATATAATGCAAAATTGATTCCAGCCCAAAAAGAATGTAATTATGACAGGCAAAAACAGCAAGGGTGCCATTTTGACTTATTACTAGCCCAATACTGGCAATAGAGTGTGGGTCTTGAGTTATTTCATTTTCTCTGTATTTTCCAGACCATGCAAAAGATTACCCCTCTTCAGTACTATGCTGAATTCCACCCTGACGCCGCCATCACCCAGCCTTGGAATACCTTCTCTTCCTTTTGCTTTTTCCTGCCCGTCATTTTCTGGTTGATTGCCCTTCGGGGTATGTACAAAAAGTATTGGGTGCTGATTGCCATAATGCCCCTAGCTCTGATAAACGGCGTGGGCTCTTCGCTTTGGCACGCCTACAGTGGCGGGCAACTTTATCTGATGCTGGACACCCGACCACCCCGGATCATGATGGGCTTTTTAGGGGCCTACTTCTGTAGGCTGCTATTTGGCAACTGGCTAGTGGGAGCTGCCGCCTTCGCCTTTTGGGCCTGGGGCATGGATACATTTCGGGAAAACGCCCGCTCGTACATTGATGTAGGTTGGGTTACCTTCAACTACATATTCCGTAGTATGATCGTCATCGTTCCGGTGTTGATACTCATGATATACTACCGTGGCAAAGGGGGAAAGTGGGTATTACTCACCTTGGCTTCCTTACTGCTAGCAGTCTATTTCCGGTATCAGGATAGTCATCCGCCCGATTTTCTACCCATGGGCACCCACTTCCTGTGGCATGTCTTCTGCGCTGCCGCCTACATCCCCTTAGGGTATTTCCTGATTGCCCTGGAGGACGAGCGGCGAAGAAGGAAACGGTCCAGGATAAAGACAGCCGATCCAGCGAATCCTTAGCCAATAGGCAGTGAGTTTTTGTAGCTTCGTTCGGTCTTCAAATCCACCCTTCAGTTATGCGCTATATCCAGACCCTAGCAGCCGTGGTGCTTTGCACCGCCTGTGCTAAACAAGTAGCCTCCAACACCGATACTACTGGTAATGAACCAGAAACCCCTTCACCAACCACTCAGGTTAGTCTTGTGGGCCGCTGGGAGCTGGTAGGGTACCAGGATCCTTCAAATCGAACTATGGAAGTGGTTCCCAAGGAATTCGACCCGCCTTATGTCATGACCATTTCCTCTGAAGAAAGCGTACTTATTTTCGGCCCCCTCAACCGCCTTACGGCCGACCTATTGGCGAGTAGAGACGACTTGAGATTTGAAAATGTTTTGGTTACAGAAATGGGCTCCACCAATACCGACTTGGTCAATTATGAGGAGGAATTGTATGGATTGATTAATGGTTCGGTCTCGTACGAGATTAGAGAATACCAACTCATTTTCTTTTTCTACGGAAAGAAAAACGTGGTTTGGAAGTGGGCTCCTGAGTAAGCAATTACAGCCCCAATAAAGGCAAGTGTTTCACCTTATGGTACCGTAGCCCCGCCTTAATACACTGCTTTAATTCCTCTCTAGGCACTTCTTCTTCTAGCCCAAACACGATGGCCCGGTTGCCTTCGTACTGAAACACTTCGGGGTAAACCGTACGAAAAGAGGGTACCAATAAGCTAGTACACTTGAAGTACATGGCGTATTGATCAGGTGATTTTTCCTTCCAGTCCATCCGGATGGTGGAACCGTGCTTGGTCAGGTAGCTGGGCTCGCCCCACTTAAGGGTCTCCTCTAGCTTAGTTACCTCCTCAAGCTCTGAGGCCACCTCTATGACCAGTGCCCGAAGGGCATCCATTTTCTCCTGTATGGCCTCAGGGTACTTTTCAAAAACCTCATTTACCGCCGGGTTGGTGGTTATTTGCAATGGTGTGGTGGGCATAGTGTGCAAAAAATTAGGTCTCATCATCCAGCTGAGCCAGCACCTGTTCCATCTCCGCAATCACCGGATCATAGTAGGTACGAGCTGCCTTGTGATTCATCCACACAATATAACCATAGAATGCGGCCAGAAAGACCAAGATCACCATTTTATCTACCAAGGAATCGGGCAATAAACCAGCCACCGGTGAGTCCCACGTGGTAGGGTCCCCGATGCCCAAGAAGAACAGTACGTTCATAAGGTAGGGGGGCAGCACATACCAGTAAAATACCGTCCGGAGCAGACGGGCTTGTTGTCGCACGTAGGCAAGGCGCGCCTGCAACTGCTCACGAAAGGGCAACGATACGTCCGGTTCTCCTTGCTTGCGGGTACTTCGCAACCGATAGACCACGTAGGCAAACCAACCAATAGCGATGAGGCAAGCTACTTGCGTAAGGGGCCAGGGAAAGTACCAGGCCATGGCACCGAATCCCACCATACCCAAATAACTGGCCACTACCTCGCGCCGGTCTCTGAGCTTGATCTTTCGGTCCATCTCCATCGTTTTAGCCTCCAACTCATTCCCCAGCCGGTCCGTGTCTACCTTCAGGATTCCTCGCTGACCAGACTGCCCCCAGATTTCTAATAGTTCGTCCTCTTTCATGCCTTCAACTTTTGTTGCATGCAGGCCAGTAATCTAGCCCTAATCCGTTTCATCTTTACCGCCACGTGGTTCTCAGTAAGCCCCAGTACCGCAGCAATTTCTTTGTAAGGAAGTTCTTCCAGAAATAGCACCACCAAGGACCGATCGGCCGGATGCAACGCTTCAATGCAAGCCCGTAAGGCAGGGTAACGCTCGTCCGGTTCATCAGCCACCTCAGCCACCTGATATTCAATACTGTCCAACCGGTCTACCTTCGCATTTTTCCGATCCAGCTTCTGTTTGGCGTTCATGCATACATTGAGGGCCACCCGGTACAGCCAGGTGCCAGGAGCAGCCTTACCTAGAAACTTACCTCGTGACTTCCAAGCCTGGATAATTACCTCCTGAAATAGGTCTTGAGGTTCTAGCGGAGCCACCGCATATATCCGGCAAATCCGAAGGATGGAAGCTTGATTGTTTTCAATCAGTTCTTCGAAACTCAGTGATCCGTGAAAATTCGTGTTTTGCCTCGTCATGCAATGGGTTAGTCCATCCTACAGGAAAAATATGACACAGTACATTGAAAATAAATTCAAAAGGTTCTTCTGACGAAGAATGGGTCATCTGGGCCTAAAGGTTAAGATTGTGACTTGCAGTTGCCTGCTTGCGTCATCAATAATAGGAGAAATGCACTGTCACCGGTACATTTCTAGCATGAAGCACCGTTTATTCGTAGGCCTTATCGGCGGCCTATATCTCGGGTCTCTTCCTTGGGTGGTGGCCCAAACCGTCACCGTAACTACCCTGACGAACTTAGATGCCAGTGGCGGGGTGACCACCGATGCCCAAGGAACACTGTACATTAGTGATTTTGGTCCTCAATTGGGCAATCCGCAGGAGAGCACCTCCGTCTACCTATGGGATGCAAAGGCGGGAGCCTTTGAGGAGTTTGCCTCTGGCTTCCAAGGAGCCTCGGGGGCTTGTTTCGATGCTGAGGGCAATTTTTATCAGGCCAATCCTTTTGGCGGCTCCATCAGCAAGGTGTACCCTGATGGAACGGCAGACCACCGTTGGTGGACTACCGACTTGCAAACGCCCATCGGCTTGGAAGCCGACGCGCAAGGGAACCTCTATGTGTGCAATTGCGCGGGTGCAACTATTGGCCGGATATCTGCCGAAGGCTATTCGGTATTTGCCGAGTCTGATTTGTTCCAGTGCCCTAATGGACTCACCCAAGATGAGGAAGGCATCCTGTACGCCTGCAACTTCAATGACGGGAAGGTACTGCGTATAGATACGGAAGGACAAGTCAGTGAAGTAGTAGAACTACCGGTGCTTACCGGTGGCGCTAACCCGGTGGGGAATGGCCACCTCATCTATTCCAAAGGATGGCTGTACGTGACTGCCATTGGTAGAGGAGAAATATACCGGGTGGCCCCGGACGGCTCTAGTTACGAATTGGTGGCGGGCAAGGCCTTTGGCTTTGCCAACGAGGATGGCGTAGCACAGGACGCTACCTTTTCTAAACCCAACGGTATTGCCGCTAGTATCACGGGCGACACCTTGTATGTAAACGTATCAGAGCCTATCTGGCCGCAGGATCCTACTGCCCTGCACCCGGCTAGGGTCCGTATGGTTATTGGGGTCTGTTCTATACCCAATTCGCACTGCCAACCGTAATTGTGTCTCCACAGGGCCCCGTTTGCACCCACCAGTCAAAGTGCATTCGAATACGGTCGGTTTTTTTACTACTTTATCCACATAATTTTACCCGAATCATTCTAACACATGGCTCTGTTTTCACTCAAAATCAATGGGTCCACCCAAGAAGTGGATGTAGACCCGAGCACCCCGCTTCTCTGGGTATTGCGCGATCATCTGGACATGGTAGGCACCAAGTTCGGCTGCGGTATTGCCGCTTGCGGTGCCTGTACCGTACACCTGGAGGGCAACGCCATTCGTTCTTGCTCCGTACCCGTATCCATGGTGGGGGAGCAAGCTGTCACCACCATCGAGGGACTGTCTGAGAAGGGTGACCACCCGGTACAGAAAGCATGGCTAGAGATAGACGTTCCCCAATGTGGCTATTGCCAGGCCGGTCAGATCATGAATGCGGCCGCTCTGCTGAATCAAAACCCGAATCCTACAGATGCTCAGATTGAAGCTGCCATGAGTGGCAACATCTGCCGCTGTGGTACCTATACCCGCATCAAAGAAGCCATCAAAACCGCCGCAAACTCCTAAGCCATGACTGTATTCAAAACCAAAGTGGGCCGTCGGTCCTTTCTGAAGACATCTGCTCTGGCCGGTGGCGGGCTCATGATTAGCTTTAGCTGGCTGGCTTCGTGCAAACCCGGTGAGGAGGAACAAGCCCTACAAATGCCCGATGAGTGGTTTGAGCTCAACGGCTTTATCAAAATTGGCGAGAACGGAGTAGTGACCATCATGTCGCCCAATCCGGAGATTGGCCAGAACGTGAAGACCTCCATGCCTATGATTGTGGCCGAGGAGCTAGACGTAGACTGGGACAACGTGGTGGTAGAGCAAGCACCACTCAATACCGAGATATTTACGCGCCAACTAGCGGGGGGGAGTCAATCCATCCGTCAGGGATGGAACAACTTGCGTATGGCCGGTGCTACCGGACGTCGCATGCTGATGGAAGCTGCCGCCAAAGTATGGCAGGTACCCGTGGGCGAGATTACCACCAAGAAAGGCGTGCTATACCACTCAGCTTCAGAACAATCTGCCGGATACGGTGAATTTGCCTCGGCTGCTGTGGGGCTGGAAGTACCCGAAGAGATTACTCTCAAGGAGATCAAGGATTTCACCATTATTGGTACAGACCGCCGCAATGTAGACGGACCGAAGATTGTAACCGGGCAGCCTCTGTACGGCCTGGATTATAAAGCTGAAGGCATGCTATACGCGATGGTGGCTCAGCCACCGGCCTTTGGTATGAAACTGAAATCAGTAGATGTAGCAGCAGCCAAGGCCATGCCTGGCATCCGGGATGTATTCTCCTTTACTAGTTACCCCGCAGAGCAGGCCAAGCAATAGTCAGACGTAAGCGCCTTCTCGGAGCAGGTGGCCATCGTGGGCAACTCTACCTGGGAGGTAATGCAAGCCAAAAAGGCTCTAACTATTGAGTGGGAACCCTTCGGCGAATATGCCGATCTGTTTGCCGGCAGAGGAGATGATACCTATGAGAATCCGGTACCATCAGGATTGGAGAACAGCGCAGGCCACATTGAAAAGATGGCTGAACTAGGGGCCAAGGCTGCTCGCGAAGTACGGCGAGACGGAGACCCGGAGGCGGCCTTTGCCCGTGCCGCCAAGGTGGTAGAGGCTACCTACACGGCGCCCTTCCTTGCGCACAACACCATGGAGCCCATGAACTTCTTTGCCGACGTACGCGGCGGCAAAGCCCTCATGGTAGGTCCCACCCAAACACCCGAATACATGGAGAAAAGCCTCTCCGAACGTTTGGGCATTCCGTTGGAAAACATCGACATCCAAATGACCCGGCAGGGTGGGGGCTTCG
>DMST01000235.1:0-1516 GCA_003454975.1 Cytophagales bacterium
GGCAGCGGCTCCCCAAACCACATAGCGCCACGGGGAATCCGGATGGTAGTCATTAAATACTTTGGCTGTATAGAAGGACATGCAGGTAGAAAAAGAAGTGTGGCCGCTCCAAAAACTGTGATAGCCCGTAGAACTCCCAATTTTTCCTTCCAGCGGATAGTCAGGATTGTACATATAAGGCCGGGGTCGGCGGAATATGGTTTTCGCCGTCTCGGTTATTGCCTGATTGAGCAAAGCTACCTCAAGATACATGACGGCAACCTCCCAACCGTCAGCCCGAACAGCGGGATCTAAATACAAAAACCAAGACGACATGCCACCTAGGTATTGGCCCACATCAGAAATGGTGTTGATGGTACTCGACTGATTATAGATAGCTCCCCGTTCGAACCGATTGACGTCCATAGGGTCCAAACGGGACACCTCAGTCTCGGTTGGCAATGGAAAACTGGCATCCCAAAGTACGATGGCGGCAGTGAATGCAGAGGCTCCAGCGATGACCGATACATCAGTACTCCAACTCGTCTTATACATTTTGATTGGCTCCTGTCCATGGGCATCCAAGGCTAAAGGTGCATTTTGGCCCCACAAGTCGGGGGCCAGCCCTAGTAGAAGTAGAGTAAAGAATACGCGCATCATTTTGATAGTTTGATCACAAAGCTAAAAGGGTGGGGTGAGTCACCACAGCAACTAAAGGGTAAGCGTAAGAATCTTACTAGTTTTCATGCTTGAATATAGCCCAGTACCATCTTCAAAAGTAGCAGTTCTGTTCCCCAATGTTCATGGCTCGCTGAACAACCAAATTTATCCACATAAAAGTAGCAGCAACTGGGTTTTCCGCCCCTCTTACCTAGCAAATGATTCTACCTCAGCGAGGAACCTGTTGACGGTGTCTCTTTGCCCAGCGCTTGTGTAGCTCCGGCACTAGATAGCCAATTGCTGCACCTGTCAGATAGCCCACAATTACATCCGAATAGTAGTGCTTGCCTGCACCTACCCGAGCCCAACCGGTAACCGCAGGCACAGCTATAGCCGCCCCCCAAACCGCAAATCGCCAAGGCGATTGGGGATGGTAGTCGTTAAATACCTTGGCCGTATAAAAGGACATGCTGCTGGCAATGGAAGTATGCCCACTCCAAAAGCTATGAAACCCGTCAGGATCTCCTACTTTATCTTCCAATGGATAATCAGGGTTGTACATGTAAGGACGAAACCGACGCGAAAACACCTTGGCGGTTTGTGTAAAGGCCAAATTAACCATCGTCACCTCAAGACTCATCAGGGCTACATCCCACTTGTCCGCACGCACGGCAGGGTCGAGATACAAGAGCCACGGAGAAACACCACCAACAAGCAAACCCAGATCGGAGATGGTATTGATGGGGTCAGACAAATTCGTAGTCGCCCCTCGATCAAAGCTATTAATGGTCGTTGGGTCTAACTGAAGAATCTGATATTCTGTAGGCAGAGGCAAGCTGGCATCCCATGCCGTCACCGCCGTATTGATAGCGAATGA
>DMST01000235.1:1564-18746 GCA_003454975.1 Cytophagales bacterium
CAATGCCCCTGCCATAACTGGCAGGTCCGTTTTCCAGGTGAGCTTATACATTTTCTCGTGCGCCTCAGCACGAACCCCAGCCACCGGAGAAGCATTCTGCGCCCACAGGCCCAAGGGAAGGAACAAAGCAACAATTAGTTGTCTGGCAAACATCGTTCTGATTTTAACACAAAACTACTCAGCCATTGCCCGCCTCTACATTACCAATAGATTAATTGTAAAAGTATTTCAGGTGTTTATTCTGAAAATTTGCTTGACAGATCATTCCATTGAGGGGAAATCCATTCCACAATTTGTGTAGGCCATTCCAATCTTGCATCTTTTGGGAAAAACCGATTTACTGACCTACCCTGCCTGCCGTGTTTCGCATGCTCTATTTTTTCACGATGGTGGCTTTGCTCACTTTCATTACGCAAACCGGCGGGGTCATACTCATCGTAGCATACGGACTATGGAAATGGTTCAAATGGGACATCGCCTTACTCCGGTTAGGCTCCTTCTTTGCCCTCTATCTGGTCATCAACCTGGCCGTAGTTCCTTTCATTGCTCCCTCCTTTGGCAAACAGCCTTTGCCCTTATTTAGCGAGACACTGAGACCTCAAAACTGGTTTACCGTCCTCACCAATAGGCACTATGTGCATGAATCTATGTACCAGGTATTGTTGGAGGTAAGCAGCCAGTACCAACAGCAGTTTCCAGACCGAAAGATTGTTTACCTGGACGCAGGCTTTCCCCTGGGCGAGGCATTCCCCCTCCCTCCGCACCGAGCGCATTTTGACGGCAAGGCCATCGATCTGTCCTTCGCCTACCGAGATGGCGATTCTGGAGAATCACTCCGGCGATCTCCCAATTGGCTAGGCTACGGCCGCTACGAAGGGCCCGCGCAAGGTGAGCCCAATTGGCCCCAAGATTGCGAAGCCCAAGGCAGTTGGTGGTACGGTGTCCCTCACTTATTCGCACTCCGTGCTATGGATAATGTAGAAGTGGCCGAGGACCCCACCCGCACCCAGATTCGGATGTTTGCCACCCACCCAAAAGTGACTCGCATCTTCTTGGAACCTCACCTGAAGCAACGCTGGCGCTTAATGGGCCAAAACAAGATTCGGTTTCACGGCTGCAAGGCCATGCGGCATGACGACCATTACCACCTATCGGTACGATAAAAGCCAACATTGGCTGCTTCTTTAGGTTATGAGATTGTGGTAAAGAAGCTTCTCTTGTTAGGCCTCCTACAAATGACCTTTGCAGCATATGGCCAGGATTTGGTTCAGCATCGCTGGAACCACCGGGTGATCATTATTTCTGTAGAAAACACCCAATCGCAGATATATCAAGACCAAATAGAGGAACTAGCTACCAATCTCTCAGGATTGAATGAACGGAAGCTGGTGGTGTATACCATCACCCAATCCGCCTTTCGGCAAGAGTTCCAATCTCTCATGGACTGGAATGCTATTCCTACCTCTTTTCAACATTTCCAGCCAAACGTCCCTTTTCAAATAAGCCTGATTGGCTTGGACGGTGGGGTGAAACTCCAACAGCAAACCGTACTAAATTGCCCATCATTATACGCTCTCATTGACGGCATGCCTATGCGCCGTGCGGAGCTTAGGCAAAAAAACAGGGATGAAGGTTAACCTCCATCCCTAGTATTGTTCACGCAAACTGTTCTTAGATGTGAATGGGGCGGTTGTCCGTGGCGGCCAAGGCTGCTTCTTTGAAAGACTCCGTAAAAGTAGGATGTGCATGGCTCATTCGGCTTACATCCTCGGCAGAGGCCCGAAATTCCATAGCTACAACCGCCTCCGCAATCATATCTGCAGTTCGGGGGCCGATCATGTGAACGCCCAAAATCTCATCTGTCTCCTTATCGGCCAGCACCTTCACCTGCCCATCGGTGTCCATACTGGCGCGCGCGCGGCCACTAGCCTTGAAGGGAAACGAACCTACTTTGTAGGCGCGACCTTGTTCTTTCAACTGCTCTTCAGTGTATCCCACACTGGCTACCTCAGGCCAAGTGTAAACCACCCCAGGAATCAACAGGTAGTTAATGTGTGGCTTCTGACCGGCCATCTGCTCAGCCACAAAGGTACCTTCTTCTTCCGCTTTGTGGGCCAGCATGGCACCTTTCACCACATCGCCAATTGCCCAGATGTTGTCCACGTTCGTCTTCAGATGCTCATCCACCTCTACACGGCCGCGCTCATCTAGCTTCACGCCAACATTTTCGAGGCCTAACCCTTCTGTATACGGCTTACGACCGATGGAAACCAAGCAGATGTCTGCCTTGAATTCTACTTCCTCGCCCCTCTTATTCTCAGCCTTCACTACCACTTCGTTGCCGGTATTCTCCACTGAGGTCACCTTGTGGCTGGTCTTGATGTCAAAGCCCAACTTCTTCAGAGATTTCGTCAGCTCCTTACCCATGGTTTTGTCCATAGTAGGGATGATGCTATCCATGTACTCTACTACGGTGATTTTGGAGCCCAAACGACCGTACACTGACCCCAGCTCCATACCAATCACGCCGCCACCAATCACAATCATGCTCTTGGGTACTTCTTGCAGTTCTAGAGCCTCGGTACTGGTGATTACCCGCTCCTTATCCAGCGTGATAAAAGGCAACGTTGCAGGTTTAGATCCTGTAGCGATGATCACCTTATCGGTAGTGATCTCTGTCTCTTGGCCCTCGCTATCTGTGATCTTGATTGTATTCTTGTTCACGAAGGAACCAACCCCCGTGTGACGATCAATTTTGTTCTTCTTCATCAAGAAGTCAACACCGCCGGTCGTTTGATCCACCACCTCTTGCTTACGCTTGATCATCTGGGGTAGGTCCACCTGTAAGTTCTCCAGCTTAATGCCGTGCTCGGAAAACTGGTGTGCTGCTTGGTGATAGTGCTCGGAAGAATCAAGCAGCGCTTTAGAAGGTATGCAACCTACGTTCAAGCAGGTACCTCCCAGGGTATTGTATTTCTCAATAATGGCCGTTTTCAGACCAAGTTGGGCAGCACGGATGGCGGCCACGTACCCGCCAGGGCCCGAACCGATTACCGTTACATTATATGTGTTAGCCATAGTAGCAGTGCGTATTTTATGACAAGATTTCTTTGATTTCGACTAAGGTTTGATGACCCAAATGGTCTTGGACGATTTGGGTGAATTTCTTTTTTCCCGATGGCCGGGCAATATCTCCTTTGAATAAGGAAGGCTTGGGCGAGATGCCTTTCAATTCAATCTTTTCTCTTTGGCAGAAGCTTAAAAACCAACGTTCGAAGTCAGGGCGCAATACCAGAACCAGGTTGTCTTTTTGGGCATCCACTAACTGAATTCGGAAATCATTTTTCTTCAGCTCTTTCAATGAAGCGAAGTAATGAGGCATTGTCCCTTCATGGGGATCTTCATCCACCATAGCTTTGCATCCGGTGGATTTAGAAAGTCTGTTAGAGACATTACCCCTCCCAGATAGCTTATGGATACGCCTTCCTGGGATATTCATGGCAATCAAAAACGTTTTATCGTTAACTCCTTCCACGAATATCATGCCTCTAAAAAATGATCTAGGTTAAGAATTCCGGACGACCCCAGGCTATCCAGCTCTCCCATTTCTTCCTCGTTCAATTGCTTGAATTGGGTAGCTCCTTCCTCCATAAAGGCAATATTGATAGCTAAATCAGCCCGATTTGTCTTCTGAAGAATCATTCCCAAAAACCAAGGGTTGTGAGTAACCACGAAAAACTGAGTCCCTAGCTCATCTTTTGCCATGGTTTCGGCCAAGTCACCAGCATAAAAAGGGTAGGTGCGTGCATCTGGCTCTTCGAAAAGTAAGATTTTGCCCTGATATCCGTAGATGGCGGCTTTGTGATACAAATACGATTTTAATGTATCGGACACCATACTGAAAGGAAAAAACCGAGTATCATCGTCAATATCCTTCATTAATATCAGTTTCTCCTCTGTCACATTTAGGCCCACCTTGTAGCCCCACTCTTCGAATATATTCTTGATCTCGTGATTGAAATCCTTGAATTGCTGAGCAAAAAATGGAAGGTTAATGTGCCTCTGTAAACTCTTGATCAAACCATTCAATCCAGCCTGGTCTGAGTTTTTAAAGAAGTGTATTTTCCCTAAGAGTTCCTCAGTACCTGAGCCCCGAAAATCTCTATACAAAGCATGGGCATCTTCGTGATCAGCAAAACGATGGTTGATAATTCTTGATTCTCCATCTTCTAACCAAATACCTCCCCTCACCTCTGCTGGGGGGGTAAAGCTTAATTTCAACAAGCAGTTATTAAGCTGTATCTCAAGATCGCTATATAGTTCATCCCAAAACAGTTGACTAGGTCGCTCAATCCGAAACTGTTCTGTAATGCTTTCGATTCGTTCGGACCCTTGATACTGTTCATCAGCAGATAACAACGCCATTGCCTCCAGCAAGTTACTCTTACCCGTATTGGCCTCCCCAATAATGACATTCACGCGCTTAGCGGTGAGTTGCACATCACGTAGGCTTTTAAAGTTCTTGATGGAGATGTTTTCGATCATGGCATCGGATCAAAAAAAGGGGAGCAGTACATGCATTGCCCCACTCCCCTTCTACTCATTGGCTATCTTAATTATACACCCAGCAACAAGCGTCCGGGATCCTCAATCAACTCTTTCACACGGTACAGGAAGCTTACCGATTCCTTACCATCCACAATGCGGTGATCATAGCTAAGAGCTACGTACATGATAGGACGGATCACCACCTCGCCGTTGATGGCTACGGGCCGCTGCACAATGTTGTGCATACCCAGGATGGCCGACTGTGGTGCGTTGATGATCGGCGTAGAAAGCATAGAGCCAAACACCCCACCGTTGGTGATGGTAAAGGTACCGCCGGTCATCTCATCAATGGTCAGTTTGCCATCACGGGCGCGGGTAGCCAAACGGATTACCTCTTTCTCAACACCTGCAAAACTCAATTGCTCGGCATTGCGAATCACAGGTACTACCAAGCCCTTGGGCGTAGATACCGCGATAGAAACGTCGCAGTAGTCGTGGTAGATGATCTCACCCGCTTCTTCATCAATCCGACCGTTCACGGCAGGCCATTCGCTAGCTGCCATGGCTACTGCCTTGGTGAAGAAGGACATAAAGCCCAACCCTACCTCGTATTTCTCTTTGAATTGCTCCTTGTACTTCTTCCGCAAGTCCATCATCGGCTTCATGTCGATTTCGTTGAACGTAGTCAACATCGCCGTTTCGTTCTTCACGCTCACCAAGCGGCGCGCGATGGTCTTCCGTAGGTTACTCATCCGCTCGCGACGCTCATTGCGTTCGCCTACCGGAGCAGGGGCTTCAGCTGCAGGGGCAGAAGATGCTGGTTTGGAAGCAGCAGGAGGAGTAGGTGTAGGTTTCTGGGCACGCTGTGCATCCTCTTTGGTAATGCGTCCATCACGGCCGGTACCTTGCACACTTGCAGGGTTCACACCTTTCTCAGCCAGGATTTTACCTGCCGCAGGCGATGGATGGCCCGTTGCGTAGGTAGCATCGCCAGCAGGAGCTGCCGCGCTCGGTGCAGATGGCTCTGCCAAAGAATCCCCTGAAGCCGCGCCACCATCAGCATCCACTCCAGTCATCACCTGAATCTTACACAATAAGGCCCCAATGTCCAAGGTTTGCCCAGCTTCGGCTATCACTTCCAGCTTACCCGTAGCATCGGCAGGCAGTTCGAAAGTAGCCTTGTCCGACTCAATCTCAGCAATCACCTCATCCTGGTGTACCACTTCACCCGTTTCCTTAAACCACTCAGCAATCGTCACCTCGGTGATGGATTCACCTACATTGGGGACGTGCATCTCAATCACCTCATCCGTGAGAGTAGGGCCACTAGGAGCAGGTGCGGCCGCAGCAGCAGGAGCCTCTTCGGGTGCGGCAGGGGCAGGTGTGCCGGCTGTTTCGTCCACTTCTATTTCAGCAATTACCCCTCCTATCTCTATTGTATCACCTTCATCCACTTTGATGTGTAGGATACCTGCCGCTTCGGCAGGAAGTTCAAAAGAGGCCTTGTCCGATTCCAGCTCGGCGATTACCTCATCCAATTCTACCCGGTCACCATCGCTTTTCAGCCATTGGCCGATCGTGACTTCGGTTACCGATTCGCCCACGGTGGGCACTTTGATTTCAAGGCTCATGTTTGCAAGTCTTTGCGTTGGATATGGGATTCGTATAGAGATTTAGGCTAATGCATTATTAATAATTTCTTCTTGCTCGGCCTTATGCACCTTGGCAAAACCGGTTGCAGGAGAAGCGGCAGCTCTGCGGCTAAATACACCCTTGAAGCCTCCAGCGTACATCCGTAACAAGAAGGTCCAGGCCCCCATGTTTTCTGGCTCCTCTTGTACCCAGTATACTTCCGCATCGGGGTACTTTGCCAGTTCGGTTTCCAGCTGCTTTTTAGGGAAAGGATACCACTGTTCCATTCGGATAATTGCGACATCCTTCTTCTTTTGCTCATTTCTGGCCTCTTCCAGATCAAAGTATACCTTACCAGAGCATACCAGTACTTTACGCACTTCCTTCTTAGGGGTGGCAAACGAATCTCCGATCACCTCTTTGAAACCACCAGTGGTAAAGTCCTCCATAGGCGAAAGCACCTTCGGATGACGAAGCAGTGATTTGGGTGCCATGTTTACGGCCGGCATGCGGTAAGGCATGGCCAACTGACGACGCAGCATGTGGAAAAAGTTCGCCGGACTGGTGATGTTGGTGATGAACATATTACTACCAGCTGCCAGCTGCAAAAAGCGCTCTGGCCTTGCATTGGAATGCTCGGGGCCTTGCCCTTCGTAGCCGTGAGGCAGCAGAAGAACCAAACCGTTCATGCGGTGCCATTTGGTGAACGAGCAACTTATAAATTGATCAATCATCACCTGAGCTCCGTTGGCAAAATCACCAAACTGAGCCTCCCAAATGGTCAGCGCGTTGGGGTTAGCCATGGCATAGCCAAATTCGAAGCCCAACACACCAAATTCACTCAACAGTGAATTATAAATCTCAAAAGTTTCTTGTCCTTCCTCTATATGCTGAAGACTATTGAATTCAGCATTGGTGTTTGCATCCCGGATCACCGAATGGCGGTGAGAGAAAGTACCCCGCTGCACATCCTGCCCTGTCAAACGCACCCGCTTCCCTTCTACTACCAAAGAACCATAGGCCAGCAGCTCAGCCGCAGCCCAGTTGAGTTCTTTCTTGGTAAAGAACATTTCCTTACGCTGCTTAAACTGCTTATCAATCTGTTTCAGCGCCTTGAAACCTTCTGGCAGAGTGGTCAGGGCATTGGCTACCTTGTCTATCGTTTCTTGGGAAATGCTCGTATCTGGACTCTTATCGAAGTCTTCAGGTTTGGAAAGGCGCATTTTCTGCCATTCCTGCTCCAATTTTTGGTACTCATATTTCAGAGTCTGTTGCTTCACGCCGTCCAGTCGGTCTTGCAGCATACCACGGAACTCCTTGTCCATCTGCTCGGCAAGCTGTGCATCTACCGAACCCGCTTCTAGCAACCTTTTATTGTATGTCTCGCGAGGATTTGGGTGCTTGCTGATGATATTATATAGCTTAGGCTGGGTGAAACGAGGCTCATCACTCTCGTTATGTCCATGACGACGGTAGCAAACCATGTCCACGAAAATGTCACGGTTAAACTTCTGACGGAATTCCACTGCCATTTTCATACAGAAGACCACCGCCTCAGGATCGTCCCCGTTTACGTGCAATACCGGTGCGTCAATTACTTTGGCTACATCCGTACAATAGATGGACGAACGGGCGTCGTCAAAGTCGGTGGTGAAACCCACCTGATTATTAATCACGAAGTGAATGGTACCACCCGTAGTGTATCCGTCCAACTTGGACATTTGGGCCACCTCATATACAATACCCTGGCCGGCCACGGCCGCATCTCCGTGAATTAAGATAGGCATTACACTATCCTCATCATCGGCATATTCGGCATCAATCTTAGCCCGGGCAAAACCTTCCACTACCGGATTCACGGCCTCCAAGTGCGAGGGGTTGGGAGCCAGCTTCAAATTCACCTGTTCACCATTAGGCGCCGTGATAATGCTGCTGTACCCCATATGGTACTTCACATCACCATCACCCATGGTCATTTCAGGGTCAATATTCTGCTCAAATTCGTTGAAAATTTGCTCGTACGTTTTACCTAGGGTATTTGCTAGTACATTTAAACGTCCTCGGTGTGCCATTCCAATGACCACCTCTTTCACACCTAACTCGGCTCCTTTATTTATGGCAGCGTCTAGAGCCGGTATGGTAGTTTCTCCACCTTCCAAGGAGAACCGTTTCTGGCCTAAGAACTTGGTATGCAAGAAATTTTCAAATACTACCGCCTCATTGAGCTTACCCAGAATTCTTTTCTTTTCCTCTACAGGAGGATTAAAGGTCAACGCTTCCTTCTCTGTCTTATCCCGAAACCAAGCCAGGATCTCCGGCTCGCGGATGTACATATATTCAAAACCAACGGTTCCGCCATATACGTAGATTAGGCTATCGAGAATTTTGCTCAGGGTAGTCCGGCCAATACCAATGATGTGCCCGGCATCAAATTCTGTTTCCAGATCATCGTTTGACAACCCAAAATCATGAATACTAAGGATTGCCCTTCGATCTCGGCGTTGCCTTACCGGATTAGTTTTGGAAACCAAGTGCCCACGCGATCGCCATGCATGGATTAGGTTTCTTACCGATACTTCCTTAGCAATGTGAGTGTCATCAGTGGGAACATTATCGCCCGACTTCACCGCCACGGCTCCATTCTCGCTGTAGGTTTGAGCAAAGTCAAAACCCTCAAAGAATTTTTGCCAAGAAATATCTACGGAGTTGGGATCAGCCTGATACGCTTGATACATCTGGTCGATGTAACCGTTATCAGCATTGGATAAGTAGGAATAAGAGTCCATTTAGAGGAGGTAGTTGCTCGACTTGATAACGTAAAAATAGAAAAACGAGTTCTGAGCCAATAACCGCATACCCGCATGAGCAAATATCAAAACTGATTTCTGCATAAATCAGGCATTTAGGGCGTTTTTTAAAGGTAAAAAATTAGGAGCAATCGCCATGAGTCATTGGTAGGAAAACCCAGGCCACTTGTCAGCTTGAGTACCACGTTTCCCTTACCTTAACCAACCATTCCTTACCATGTTTTCTATCAGGCTCGTTTGGTAGATCAGATCCCTCCATATCCTTGCCTATTTCAGCAATCAACCTTTCAATTCTATCCAGCAAATTAGGTAGCGGAAACCTACCCGATTTTATTTCCAACAACTCCTCCCGATTTGGCCTATGCACCCGGATCGTCCCATCCCTAAAAATCTCCCTCGCCATAAAAAGCAAACGGAACGTATGCATAATATTTTGGGCATCATACCCCTGTCCGTGCTCCAACGTACCTTGGTACCGCGAATCATTACGCTTCTCCACCCAGTCCCAATATTCTTTGTGTTCTTTACAATGCACCGTATAGGCCTCCTGATTGCAATACAACCAACCAACCGGTTTTTCTCCCTTTGATACAGAGCTTAGAGCGGGTGCGTTGGACTCACCGGACCGAACCACCCCTTGGTACCCCAAATCAACTCCCGAATCATGAAACACAGCATAGTAGTTTTTCATGCGATCCATGCGCACAAGCCCTAACCGATCTGCTTCCCAACCCTGTTCCCTCAGCCAATCCACCAAGAGCACAGAACCTTGGCCTTTTACTACGTGACAAAAATCCATCAATGACTTCCGCTCCTTGGGTTGCGGATTGAACACCTTTTTCTTCAGGCCTTTAGCTTTCCGAATTTGAGTCTGAGCATACCCCACAAAAGGTTGAAAACATGACTTTGCGAGAAACCGGTCAGGATCCAAACTCGCCATGAGAGGATGAATATGCTCTATTGCCTCCCCTTTCGTAAACAGCAATTCCAGAACAGTTGGATTACTTTTCAACAACAACTCTACAAACCTCCCTACCTCAAAAAAGGCTTCATCGTGGCTTTCATTCTCCACCTGGGACAAGTATTCCAAACCGAAAAATAAATCTCTCGGCATGACAAAAATCCCTTTACGGTCTATATCTGAAGTGGGAGTAGCCAGTCCATATGCCTGGCTACCCGAAAGGCAGGTCAACAGGTTATTGTCAGGGTGCTTCGCTTCGGTAATAGTCATTGAGTTTGGAGATTGATCCAGGAAAGGAAAAAGTTATTGAGCGGGCCAAACCCCTTGACTCCGTCAGTCTTGGGCAGGGTCTCAGCCAATGCTTCCAGCCGATTCATTTCGTGGGCAATGTACTGCATAATCTCAGGATCAAATCGTTGCCTATCCCCCTCCCTAGCCTGCTCTTTGGTCTTTCTGAGCAGTAAGATTTTCTCCTTCAAAGAGTAAGAGTCCACCATCGGCAACAACGCATCGAAATTCATGGGCGCTACGGTTCGGTGCTTCGCCGCCCAAGCAGCGGCAAGCAATGGCCGAAGGATATAGAAGTATTTTTTGATATTAATGGTATCCCCTTCGATACCTGATTTGATAGCCGATTTAATTACTCCCAAATAGTGGTAAATAAGAGCACGAGGTCGGATGTAATCCTTGACAAGGCCGAACAAATCCTCGCGAAAACTAGGCTTTTCTAAATATACAACTGGAGACTGCATCCATTCCATGGGAGTGGCATTGGATTTAGCTACCAAGCGAAGCGCTTTTCTCAATTCCCAACCAGAAAAATCTAAGGAGTCCTGGATAGGCCTAGAAATAGTTTCCGGCACAGGTTCCAATTGAAGGTACCTTTCTTGCGGGTAGACATATATAAACCGTACATCATAGTCACTATGAGGTGAGGCAAATCCCCAAGCACGAGAACCACTTTCTCCCGCCCATAGTAGATGGACACCCTCTTCTTGGGAAATTTCATGAAGCTGGGAACGAATTAAGTTTTTCATTACAGTTAGCTTTACCCTCAAACATGCTGATTTTCATGGGTTAATGCGAAAACTATACAGGAAAAGGGCAAGTGTTTCCAAAAAAGCATTACTTTTGCAGCCTCATTTTCACATAACCATAGATGCGGACGAGTTCCGCTTCTGACATTTAACTATGGCAGTAAAAATCCGATTAGCACGTCGGGGCCGCAAAAAGGCTGCGATGTATGATGTAGTAATCGCCGACGCGCGTTCGCCGCGTGATGGACGTTTCATCGAGAAAATTGGCCGTTACAATCCTAGCACCGACCCGGCCACGGTGATCATCGACGAAGAAAAAGCTTTTCAGTGGGTGATGAACGGTGCACAGCCTACCGACACTGTTCGTGCGATGCTGAAGTATCGTGGTGTAATGTATCGCAAGCACCTACAACTAGGTGTAAACAAAGGCGCAATTACTCAAGAAGAGGCAGACGAAAAATTTGCCAAGTTCATGGAAGGCCGTGATAGCCAAGTTCAAGCTAAGCGTGACCGTCTGGCAGCTGAGGCCGAGGCTGAAGCAAAGGCGCGTCTGGAAGCAGAACGTAAAGTGAACGAGGCCCGTGCCGAAGCATTGGCGGCTAAGAAAGCAGAAGCTTTGGCTGCTACCGCAGCTGCAGAAGCGGAAGCCAACGCTGAAGAGGCACCTGCCGATGCAGAAGGTGACGCTCCTGCTGCTGAAGAAGGACAGGAAGGTTAATTGATCCCATGAATCGGGATGCCTGTTTTGAGTTGGGGCATATTGTGAAGCCACACGGCTTAAACGGTGAGCTCCAAGTCATCTTCGACGTCGATTCTCCCAAAGACTACCAGAATTTGGAATCAGTGCTTCTGGACGTAAAGGGGCAGCTGATTCCTTTTTTTGTAGAAAGCCTCAAACTGACGGGAACTCGCATTTTGATGGCTCTGGAGGACATAGAGACCATTGAAGAGGCAGAGAATTATCGCGGAGCGAAACTACTCCTCCCCTTAGATGTATTACCAGAACTGGAATCTGATACTCAATTTTATTTCCACGAAATTGAGGGATACACAGTAGTAGATCAAGAGGCAGGCACATTGGGCCCCGTAGTAGGGGTCTATGACATGGGCCCGCAGAACCTACTGGCTATTCAACACGAAGGCCGGGAAGTATTGGTTCCCATTGTTGATCCACTGGTACAGCGCATCGACCGGGGAAGCAGGATGCTCTACGTAAAATTGCCCGACGGTTTGCTGGATTTGTAATGCGCATCGACATCATCACCGTTCTGCCGGAACTCCTCCGCAGCCCTTTTGAGCACAGCATTCTGAAGCGTGCTCAAGAAAAAGGACTGGTAGAAGTGGTAGTACATAACCTCCGGGAGTATGCTACTAACAAGCAGAAAAGCGTAGACGATTACGCTTTCGGTGGCGGAGCCGGAATGGTCATGATGATAGAACCTATCGCAGCTGCGATTGAGGCATTACAAAAGGAGCGACACTACGAAGAGGTCATCTATCTAACACCAGATGGTGAGACCCTGAATCAGCGAATGGCAAATACGCTTTCGTTGCAGCAGAATCTCATCATGCTTTGTGGTCATTACAAAGGGGTTGACCAACGCATTCGGGATCACTTCGTAACGAAGGAGATCTCTATCGGGGACTACGTGCTATCAGGCGGTGAGTTAGGAGCTGCGGTTCTGGCCGACTCTATTATTCGGCTGGTCCCTGGGGTACTCTCAGATGAGACCTCAGCACTCACGGACACCTTTCAGGACGACTTGCTCGCCCCACCAGTGTACACACGTCCGGCAGCATTTCGTGGTTGGGAAGTTCCTCCCATCCTCCTCTCCGGCCACCAGGCCAAGATAGAGGAATGGCGCATGGACCAGGCAATGGAGCGAACACGGACCCGAAGACCCGATTTATTCCAGCAATGGAATGAACAAAACCAAGAAGAATCAGAAAATTAAAAACAGGCCGAGCGGAAAAAGAGGAAAATAATCCTATCTTTGCACCTCGCTTTTAGCAAAGGCCTAAAAAATTACATAGCCATGAGCCAGGATTTAATCAAATTGGTAGAGGCAGAGTACCAAGATATACGGGACAGCCGTCCCGACTTTGGCCCCGGTGATACGGTAAACGTACACGTTAAAATTAAAGAGGGCAACAAAGAGCGTATCCAGCAGTATCAGGGTACGGTAATGCAACGCAAAAACCGCAGCACCAACGGCGAAACTTTTACTGTACGTAAGGTATCCAATGACATCGCTGTTGAGCGTATTTTTCCTTTAACTTCTCCTAACATCGATAAAATCGAGGTTTTGCGTCGCGGTAAAGTACGTCGCGCTCGCTTGTACTACTTGCGTGGACGCAAAGGAAAATCTGCCAGAATTAAAGAAAAGCTGTAATTCGCCCTTCGGGCCATTACAGAAAAGCCATCCTCATCAGGATGGCTTTTTTTATTTAGAAAATCACAAAGAAAAAGTAACGACATAAGAACCACAGCAAAGTCCCCTCTCTGATAGCGAATCCCCTTAGAGGCTGTTGAGAAAGGAATCAATTACCTCCAGCCTGAGTGATGAGGCTTTAACGGGGTGGTAAAGAAGTCAAAGAAAACTGGGCTTTAACCGAGGGCACCTAGCCCAGAGAGAGGTAGTTTCCTTAAGCGAATGTCCCTCTATTAATGAGTTTGTTACCTCAATCTAAAGGTGGTTGGCCACGGCAATCAGCGCCTTTTAAATCCCCATAAAACATTGCTTGACCCCTCATTTCTCAGTAGCCCCAATTTAACACGCAACACTGCGTGTTTGGGATAGCAGAGCACTATCCATGAAAGCAACGCTGCAAATTTGGGGGCACCCCGCTATCTAAACCTCTACTTCGGCACTTTGCTCCTCCTCAAAACGATCCCGAAGATCTACCGGAGGACGTTTACTCTTACGCACTCGAATGTTGAGCAACTCCACGAATAGTGAGAAAAAGATGGCTGCATAAATGTAGCCTTTGGGCACCTCTTGATGGAAGGCATCTAAAATCAACAAAACCCCAATCAACAGTAGGAAAGACAGCGCCAGCATCTTAATGGTGGGGTGGCGTTGGATGAAATCTGAAATGGTTTTAGCTAAAGCCAACATGATGGTGATGGCCACGATTACAGCGGCTATCATAATGTATACACTCTCTGCCAAACCTATTGCTGTCAGGATGGAATCGAAAGAAAACACAATATCCAGCAATACGATTTGGACGATGATGGTGCGTAAAGCAGTTGCCTTTACACTTCGCTCTTCCTCAGCTCCGCCTTCAAGTTTTTCGTGAATCTCCGTAGTGGCTTTATACACCAAGAACAAACCTCCGAAAAGGAGGATCAAATCACGACCTGAAAAGTGCATATCCCCAATAGAAAACAGGGAGGAGGTCATACCGATCAACCAGGTAAGACCAAATAGTAGGCCTATGCGAATGATAAGAGCAAGCAGAATTCCGGTGCGGCGTGCACGTCCTTGCTGGCTCTCGGGAAGGCGTTGGGTAAGGATGGAGATAAAAATAATATTGTCGATGCCCAGTACAATTTCCATGACCGACAAGGACAGGAAACTCACCAGGGCTTCCCCGGTTAGTAGGTTCTCCATAGCAAATGGCCGCAGTTAGGCCAGTGAATTATTTCCCAGGCTGTACTGCCTCGATCGTGAAAGGGAAGTTGGTCAATTCACTGAAGTTCTCAATCTCTTCCCGAAGCATCTCATCATCATCGTCATACAGCCACTTAATGGTCACTGCTTGACTGTCCTCTTTCTGAATCAAGATAAACTTGGACAGAAGATCGTACATGCACTTGGCTGTACTTGTGTTGAAGTATTTGAAATGGATTTTGAGCTCGGTCTTAGGCTTGGCCCCCTTCCGATACTCATCTACCCATTTGTATAGGGGAATAAAAAACTCCCAAGCCTCGTCGTCAAAGGACACACCCATCAACTCCAGACGCCCGAGTTCGGGGTCAAAGTTTACATAGGGTGTGGATTCAGTAGGCTTGATGATCAGTCGCTCCATAGAAGCTAATATCGCTTTAAGGTGGCTAAAACTAATTAAATCTTCCGATAAAAATAAATCCAAGGTTTGGAAAATCCCAGGTAAAATTGGCCCTTTTCATCGTCATTCTGCTGTATGAGAATAAAAGGCATTTATCGAATAGAAACATTCATTCATCGAAGAAAATTCAACGTTCGTCGTCACTTCTTCTAAAGACCTCAAGAATTCCTGGTCCTTTTTTTAAGCACGGAAAACTTTTTTGGCACAGTGGTTGAATTAAACCAACTCAGATTACAACTCAAAAATAATTGGCCTATGAAAAAGTTTTTACTCACATTATTGCTTGGAGGGGCAAGTACCATCATGGCACTTGCCAACCCTCAAACCCGAACTACTTTCTACACCAATGGCCCACTTACCTTTAAGGTATTTGTGAATGGAGCCGTGGTAAATCATCGCCCAGATCAGTCAGTAAGTTTGGACTGGTTGGCACCAGGGCGCCACCGTGTTAAGGTAATAGCTACAGGACGGCGAGGCAACACCCATGTGTATACCGGCAATATCCGGTTACTGGCACAGCATCATAGCCAGTTTTTGGTAACGGGCAACCGCGGCATGGGCCTGACGGTAAACCTGGCGCAACAAACGCCCATGCGTAGGCGAGGGGGTCAGGGTGGCTACGGTTACGGTAATACCGGTGGCTATTATGGCAACAATCCTACTTGTCCTCCGCAAGGTGGCTACGGTGCCGCCTGGACAATGACCACCCGAGAGGTACGTCAAATCGGGTTTGCCATGGACAATCAGGCCTTCGATGAAGACAAGCTGCGGGTAGCCCGCCGTACAATCCGCAATAGTAACCGTACAATCTTGTCGGCAGACTTGCGCATTCTGTTGAACCGTTTTGCCTTTGACCGTCACCGCTTGCAGTTGGCTAAGTTTGCCTACGAACGCGTGGCCGATCCTCAGAACTTCTATCTGGTATACAACTCGTTTGTATATGCCAGTAGCTACCAAGAGCTCGATCATTTCTTGGGATATAACCAACCCTACTACCGTCCTGGAGGTAGAGCTCCGGCTGCACCGCGCAATGGCAACGTGCAAAACCCTGGAAGGGGCAACGGAAATGGTAGTGGCCGCCCTGGTGGCCGCGGCCAACGCGGATAACATCACACTAAGCGCCTTTCGAGGCGCTTTTTTTATATTAAGTCAATCCGGCGCGTCACCAGATCACTTACCTGCTTGTAGAAAATATGGGGCTTTTTCGTCCGCCAGTCACCAATTTGAAGAGTGCCTCCATAGACCACATACTGATCTATCCCAAAGTTTCCCCACTCTTGCAATACATGGTCTGGAAAGGCTACCGCAGCTATCCAACCGTCTTCTACTTCATCAAACCACTCTTCGTAGTAGCTGTCATCAGAACCGTGGAAATTGAACACGTTCTCCCCAATCAGGATGTACTTATTGATACCCTGTAGACCAAAATGGTCGATAATATTTCGCTTGAGGTGCATGATATCATTATTGAGCGCATCGTTCCACTCCCCTATGAACTCCACAATAGCAGCCCCTTCTTCATAATGAACCCAAAGTACCTTTAGGTATAGGGTTTCGCTGCCCATAAAATCCCAAGCCGGGTCGATGTAATAGCCGTAAATGGTATCCGAATACAACTCATAATTGTATTCTTTACCAAAAAAAGGAGAACGTTCGTCCTTTGCTGGATGATACTCATTGATCCACCGGGGAAAAGGTTCTATGGTGTGCATGTCAATTGTCAGCATCGATGGCAGCGCGAACGCTACCGTGGGTTTCTAGCCGGATACGCGCTTCCTCTTCGGATATACCCAAAGACTCTTGCACCATACGGGTACCTCGCGCTACCAGCTTATGGTTGGTAAGCTGCATATCCACCATTTTGTTCCCCTTCACCCTACCTAATTGTATCATCACGGAGGTAGACACCATATTCAGGACCAACTTCTGAGCCGTACCGGCCTTCATGCGGGTGCTGCCCGTTACAAATTCAGGCCCCACCACCGCTTCTATGGGATATGCTACCGCTTCGGCCAATGCCGAACTAGCATTGCAGGTGATACAGCCAGTTAGCAGCCCCCGTTTTCGGGCCTGCTGCACTCCACCAATTACGTAGGGCGTGCGGCCCGAGGCCGCAATGCCCA
>DMST01000235.1:18788-22955 GCA_003454975.1 Cytophagales bacterium
CGGTATCCTGAACATCGGGCTGAAAATCAGCCAAGTCCTTCCAGGCTTGCTTATCATCGTCTTCGGCAAATTCCACTGCCTTGCGAATAGCACTATCCCCTCCGGCAATCAAGCCCACCACCCAGTCATGTGGTACGCCAAAAGTAGGAGGACACTCCGAAGCGTCGACAATGCCTAAACGCCCACTAGTGCCCGCACCCAGGTAAAACAAACGGCCGCCTTCACGCATGCGAGGTACGATTTGAGTAACCAAGGCTTCTATTTGTGGAATGGCCTGAGCCACTGCCTCGGGAACCGATCGGTCCTCCTGATTGATATTGGTAAGGAGTTCCTGCACCGACATCTGCTCTAGATGATCGTAGTGCGAGGTGGATTCGGTAGTGCTCATGAGGAGGAGGATTTGTGAAAGCGGATCAGGCCAGGCATCGGGGATTCATCTATCTGACCCAGAGTAACCCTAAATTCATCGGCAACGATAGCAACGATATCCTGAGCGTAATTGGCAATGGAACCCACCAAATGCAGGGGTAGCTCGGCGTGCTCAGGAAAGGGCAATACGTATTGCCGGAAGTAGGCTCTGAATTGTCTCAACAACAACTCACGGCACCAACTATGTGACTGGTGATCTACGGCAAACCGAGCAAACTGGGCCATGTACCGATTGGGGTAGGGCTGATGGTACAGCCGATCCAGAACACCCCCTAATTCCAGATTGTATTCGCCTTCCAAGATCTTGGCCAGGTCTTCAGGCATTATTTTCTTGAAGAAAGAGGCTAGCAGTTCTCGCCCAATCACTGCCCCACTTCCTTCATCGCCCAACATAAAGCCCAAGCTGAGAGCCGCGCGGGTAACTCGCGAACCGTCATAAAGTCCCAAATTACACCCGGTGCCCAAGATACCAATGAGCCCAGCTTCGTGTCCTGCCATGCCCCTCGCAGCACCCAGTACGTCGTGCCGGACGAAGATTTCTACGTCCGGGTTGATGGCATGTATGGCGTCAGAAATACGGCGTTGGTTTTTGGGGGTAGAAACCCCAGACCCATAGAAATATACCGACTGTACTTTGGGTAGAACTTCCTTTAGGTTGTCATCGAGTCGGAACTGATTTTCAACCGCCCATGCATCCTGGAAGTAAGGGTTGACACCCTCAGCAGTCCATTCGAAAGGCCGTTTTTGATCCAGATCTAGCATACACCAGTGTATCTTGGTAGACCCGCTATCGGCAATGAGTAAAGGGAAAGCCATAGTATGGGGTAAATTACTAGCTAAGAAGTAGGCACCCAAGGGATGAGGAAGAATGCATGAGAAAAAGGAAAATCCATTCCCTTTTTAGTAGAAATTAAGTTTCTTGTATTTCAACTATCGAAACGAGACAGAATATGAGTAACATCTTGAACCCGGAGAAACTGATGATGATCGTGGAAGGCGATGTGGAATTTCTGGAGGAGATGAAAGTAGCCCAAATCCAAACCCTGGAGGAACTGAGAGATAGCTTTGCCGACTGCCTGCAATCCAACAATTTAGACGGACTGCGTTCGGCCAACCATAAAGCCAAGCCCGCCATTGAGTTGCTGGGTGCTGATGGATTAGCCGCACTAGTACAGAAAGGCTACCAGTTCCTGGAATCGGGAGGAGGCGATTTGACCATAGATGGGTTAATCGAAGAAATGAAAGGGCTAGTGGCTGAAGTATCCAAAGCCACCCAAGAACTTACCACGTAAAAAAGAAAAGGCTCCGTAAAATCGGAGCCTTTTTCCATTTGCCTAAACATTTTACCTGAGTCTGTCATCTCAGGGGTACTTAACCAATCACCAATTAATAAGGCATGAAACGAGGTTAATCAGTAAAAGTATATACTGAAATTAGGGAAAAAAGTTACCTCATGCCAGAACATTCATGAATTCTTTAATGATTCCTTAATATTTTATATGGCAACCGGTGGTAAAAAGCCTTCCTAGAGGCTATTAAATTCAACCGCAACCGATTGTGATTGAGATTTTCATGAAAATTTGAATTCATAATTCATTAATACGATGAACAGCATCTTGAATTCGCTCCCTAGATGCAAATGTCATAATTTTTCTCCTCAGCAATAGCTCCTTACCGAAAATCGACGGTCTGTATCCAGAAATCGAATCCTGGACCTGCAGCACGCCCTCGCCCACTACTTTCATGGCATATCAAAACGGAAAGCCATGAAAGAACTAGTGATAGTAGACGATAACCCCATGATGCGGGCCTTTTTGTATCGGTTGTTTTCCAATAGCTACAACGTAACCGTATATCCTGATGGCCTGGAAGCTCTCCAATACCTGGAAGAAGGCCACACTCCGGATCTCATCATTTCTGACTTCAAAATGCCCTATCTGGACGGCAAGGAGTTTCTCATGCTCATCCAGGAGCAGTTCAAACATATCCCGGTTATCTTTTTGAGTGGGGATAACAAAGGGCCGGACCGTATCCATTGTCTTAGCCAGGGAGCCCAAGACTTCATCATGAAGCCCTTCAACCCGAAGGAATTGAAGCTGAAGGTGAAGCACTTACTGGATACCAAGTACGAGATAAAGGTAACATCACAAAATCCGGCAGCTCATGGAGTTTAAGGATCAGCTGTATCGGGCATCGAAGCGAGGCTTCGACGTTCTGGTGAGTAGCTTTCTATTACTGATGCTCTCACCCCTGCTTCTATTGATTGCCCTACTAGTGGTTCTGGAATCTAAAGGGCCGGTGTTCTACACCTCTCTGCGAGCCGGAAAGAATTTCCAGGTATTCCCTTTCTTCAAATTTAGAACCATGTGTGCCGATGCGGAACAAAGGCTAGGCAAGCTGATGCACCTGAATCAGTATACAAAAGAAGGGATCCATCCTGATCGAACTGCTGCTACCAAGGAGTATCCCAAGGAAATATATGATGAAGAGGACATACTGATTGGGGATGGATTCGCCCTTTCCGAAGAGGATTACCGAAAGCAAGAAGCTGAGAAAAGCTCCTTTGTGAAGATAAAAAAGGACCCACGGGTGACCCGGGTGGGTGCTTTCCTACGAAAAACCAGTCTGGACGAGCTGCCCCAACTGCTCAATGTGCTACGCGGTGAGATGAGTCTGGTGGGCAACCGGCCTCTTCCCCTCTATGAGGCCGAGCAGCTCACCACCGACGAAGCCATTGAACGATTTTATGCCCCAGCGGGCATCACTGGCCTATGGCAGGTAACGGATCGGGGTAAGGCGGTGAGCATTGAGAACCGAAATCACCTCGATATCAAATACGCCCATGAAGCTTCCTGGTGGATGGACTTAATCATCCTTTTTAAAACTCCTCTCGCTGCTATTCAACGCGAACAAGTATAAACTATGAAAAAGATTTTTCTATTGGCAGGCCTTGCCCTATTGGCAAGCTGCCTACGGCTGGATGATACCCCCCCAGCCCAAACTGACACTTCCTTTGACTTTTCTGTTTCTAAGGGAATTGAAATCGATCTCAACATCTCAGATGCGATGGGTAACCCGCTCACGGGAATACCGATCGAGATCTGGGATAGACCTGAAGCTGAAGGCGGTAGAGTATGGTTCCAAGGGTTGACAGGGATCCTGGGTGAGTACCGAGGGGCGTTGCTTTTGGCCAATACCACCAGCAGTGTGGTAGTAAGAATCCGTACCACCGGGTTGCCTTATGAAATTAACATCCCTATAGAAGGAAATGAAATTGCCTACAGTTTCCAGGTGGGAGAAAACCTGCCTGCATCCTTTACTTTACCTCCCACTGAGGTGTTTGTAGGTGAAGCCAAAGGCCTACAAAATAGAGGAGAAGCTGCACCTACGGTATACATGGGAAGCTACGATAGCAACGGGGTACCGGATTATCTGGAGCCTACACCAGATGAAATTTCTGCCGAGCTGATCTCCCTCATAAACACTTCGCTCCCTGAAGGGTATCCGGTACCCACCTATCACCCCAAATACCTGGATACTACCCAGCGGGTAAATCTGGAAACTACGGGGGCCGCAGATGTATGGATGACTTTTGTGCATGAGGGTGCAGGCTGGAGGAATGCAGTGGGCTACTATACGTATCCTACCGGATCGCCCCCTACTACAGAAGATGATCTGGACGCGCTCAACATTATTTTCCCGAATGCCTCCTTCTCGGGCGGCGGCGGCGGGCTTTCC
>DMST01000454.1 GCA_003454975.1 Cytophagales bacterium
GGACACGCCCGAAGCCCTGGTAGCCGAAGAGGTGTAGCTCAGTTTCAGCTCTTTCACCTTGGGTACGTAGGGTTCCGGCGGCTTCACCAATTCTCCTGCCGCCTCAGCATTGGCCGTCAGCTGTTGGAAAAAGAGCAGGTTGGCCACTTCATAGTGCGATTGCCCAAAGGAGGGCCCGGTATATTCCAGAGTAAAAAACCGGGAGGCCTCCAGCAAATTGCGGGTAGCAGCTACCGACCGATAGGGGTACGCATATTCAGGATACCGCTGAGCCAGTTTGTCTTTCACCGGCACCGAAAGTCGGTGGTATCCATTGTCGGATTTGCCCGGGAACAAGGTAATGTTCTCATCCACAACCAAGGGCAAGGCCCCATCTCGAAAACGTAGCCGCACCGTGGCGGTAGTTCCTTCTCCCTGCCCCACGAGTGGGTTCCCTTTTAGCTGTGGATAGGTTGCATAGTAGTCCGTGAAGCTATCCGGTAGTTGCATCCAATCCATCTCCAACTGGAGCTGATCAAGGGGCTTGGAGGCCATTTCGGGATGCATGAAATAGAAGGAATTACCGGGGTTGCACGGATCGCCGAACGGGGTAAAGGGCTTGGCGGGGTCCAGGGTATTGGTATCGTTTTGCCCCTGTTCCAAAGGCAAATCCTGTACCGTTACTTCTAAGTGCATTTGGGCCACTTTCACGTAGCGTAGCGCTGGCAGCATACCCGACCACGGCCAGGAGAAGTTGGTAGGGGTGAAATGTGGATCGAACGTTAGAAAGAGCTCTGGGATGGCCTGAGTGTCTTCCGGGAATAAAGAGGGCTCTTCCAGTCCGTAGTGGTACTGCAAGCAGATGGCATTGGCAAACACCTGTTCTGGCGGAAACACGGCCATGGTACCGGCAGACAGCGGAGGGTCTAGCGCAGGAAATTCTTCTTGCAGCAAGACGCCCAGTTCTTCGTACCGAATGGAATTGGCCTTATCTACCTCCTGAGGGATTCTGAGTACCCCGGAGGCATCGAGCACTACTACTCTGCCTAACTGAGATTGGATGACGGCGCCGTCCGTATCACCGATGATCAGCAGCCCGTCTTTTTCTTGCATACTCCACCGATCGATCTCCTTACCCAATACTTGATTGGCAAAGGTATATTCGAGCTTATTGGGCGGTACCATCTCTTCATTCACCCAAACGGCCGACTCGATGGGCAGGGTCTCTTCCTTACCCAGCTGCTCCAGTAGCTCCAGCGTAGGTTCGGTAAGGGTGCTTCTTTCCAGGCTCAGGTAGAGATTCAATACCCGCTGGCCGCCACTCAAGGCCATCAGCGGAGAGCGAATGCGGAAGCCCAGGGTGGGCATGTAGTCGTTGTTTTCCTGGCCAAACAAGGGCCAGGCTTGGTGAGAGGCATCGGTATTTTTAGTCCCTAGCTGTTCTTCAGGATTGTCAAACGCATACAGCTTGCCCACTACCTCGCGCTGCGGTACGGTAGCCACCAACCGTTGCTTCTTCCGCATGGCAGACTCTAGCAGGCTCATGGCCTCGTCCCAGGCGGCGGGCGTACGCTTAGTGTCCATCACCACCTCGTGCATCCGGCTGAAGTCGGGCCCTTCCATGCTCCACTCATCCGACAGGTACTTTTCGGCCAGATTCCTATCGGAGGCATTGCCTCCTTTTAGGTCGGCATACAGAACGCCAGGATCAGTAGCTACTCCTTTGTATTCGGCAAGCTCCACTTCGTCTGCTGGTGGCTGCACCTCCCCGAAGGCATAGCGAAGCATCTCCATATAGCCAGCTTGTCCGGGTTGGGCCTCGTATAGCTGCGTGAGATGAAGCTTACGGTCTTCCACCTGCTTGCGCAGATAGGCCAATTCCAGATAACCGTAGGCCAGCGGCCATTCGTCTCCGTGCACATCACTTAGCACATCCTTGGATCGTGTTTGTATGTCCAGCAGTTCGGAGAAGGTGGCATAGTCCATGTACAGGTGCTGGTACAAGTACACCCAGTGTACATCGGCAAACTTATCACCGCGTTTCATTTCCAACTTCCCGGCCAGGGTGTCGCGTAGGGCATACAAGTCCGCAATTCCCTCAGGCAAAGGCGCCAAGGGGGTCCCAATTCCTTTCTCGCCAATGGCGAATTCCAGCAGCTTGGTAAAAGCTTCGTCTTTGCCCGACTTGTCCAGTTCTTCATTGTGCACCAGTTCCAGGGTCTCCAGAGTCTTCTTCATAAAGAGACTTCGTACCCCGGTCACCTGTGTGGTGTGCAGCCAGGTATCGTATTCGGTAGCGTATTGTAGCGGATTACCGTCGGCATCCTCACCTGCATCTAGCAGGCTACCTTTTGGCAGCATGGTTGCGGCAGCATCGTCCTCCAGCCGTACCTCTACACCCAAAGTATCTGCTTGGGAAGGACGCGGCCGAAACCGCAGAATTTCTTCCATCTGGTACTGCAAATGCCGGCCTACCAGGTGGTTGAAAGGATCTTTGAACTGGTCCAGCAGCTTCAGGAAGATGAGCAACAGCACCCGGTGGGGGCGCGACAGTTGTTCCAGGGTATCGGCCGTGGTGGTCTCGGGTAGCTGTTGCTGCGTATAGGCTACCAGCAGTGCCCTAAATTCGGCCAGGGCCTCTTGGCGTTCGGTATCACTAGCAAAAGCAGTGGCCCAATCGCGCTGGGGGCTCAGCAAGCCTTCCCAGGTCCCTTGCCGCTCGTTGCGCTCGTTTACGTAGTGCACCATCTGCGAGAATTCCTGAACAAACTGCAGCCAGTCGTTCAGGGTACGATCCTCCCAGGCCGTGTGATTGGGATCCAGCGCGGATAGCATCCTCCGTGCCCGGATGATGCCATCACGATACTCTGCCTCGGTGGGTCGTAAATTTTCGAGCATACCTACAAGGGGTTAGCTAGTGGTTATCTTTAATGCCGGGGAGGGCTCAAAGGTCCCGTCCACCGTGGATATCTTGGAAGCCTGAGGGTCCGCCACAGGCGGTGAGGATTGTTGCATAGCCGGCACCGCTATTTTGAGCTGGGCCGTGTAGCCACTATCCGCCAGGGCCACCGGCTCGCCTGAGTCCGTGGTGATCTCCGATGCGGTCACCGAACCGGGCTTAATGGACACATTGCCTAGCCCCTTTTGAAAGGCACCCCGGTCGTACATCACCGCCGCAATAAAGTGGTCATCAGTATCTACCTGCCGCACCACCTTCTGTCCGTCCAGCTTAGATAGCCCCATCCCCATCAGGGGAGCCGGCTGACCAATGATCTTGATCTGCACCCCATCGTCAAAGGTGGTAGGGAGCTTAATCTTATCGCCGTTTTTCAAAATAGCTTCTACCATATCACACGGAATTGTCTGCCTCTGCCAAATAGTAGGGGTACACCAAATTATACCGGCTGTTGGAGTCCGGCATGGTATACTCAATGGATATGATCACCTTACCCAGCTCGTCAGGGTCTTGGGTTACCTGTATTTGGGTAAAGTCTACCCGACTTTCATACAGGACCAGGGCACGTTTGATGTTTCCGCGGATTTCATTGAGCAGGGTATCGGTGAGTGCCTCAAACACATAGTTTTGCACGGCACAGCCGAAGTCTTGCACCAGCACGCGCTCACCCAACAAAGTGTTGATGAGTACTTCTAAGGACTGGTATATCTCCTGTTCACCGGAAGTCATTTCCACCATAGCCCCCTGTGGGCCAAAAGCTGGTGGAAATGACCACCCTGTACCAATGAAATCTCCCGGATCTTGCATCTTATTTTTCCTTTTGCTCTACCGCTTCTACTGATTCTCCGTTCAGCTGCTGCGAAGCCTGCTGCTGAATGGTTTGGATAACCTCATACACCTTGTTAAAGGGCATATTTCCCAGGCCTTCCAATACTAAGTTGGTCTGATCTACTGTCAATTTGAGTGTTAGCTCTTGCATCTGTTTTATTAGTTTTTCATATCAATTTTCCCGCCGGTCAATTCTATGGCATCACCTTCCACCTTCACATTGGCCGCTTTCAGGATAAAATCCTTATCGGTAGTTACTTCCACTCCATTATCACTTAGCACCACCGTGGTGGTATCCTTATGACTCAGGGTGATGGCACCCGTTTTTTTGTCCAGAATCACCGTTTGCCCAGCCCCTTGCTCAGCATTGGTGATGGTGACCAGGCCATCCTTATCTTGAAATAGGATACCCACATTGTTTTGCACCATGATCCCCTTGTTGATATTCTTGGCATCCCAGGCTACCGGGTTGTCCGCCTCCTTGCGGTGCAAACTGCCGAGCACCACGGGGTACCGTGGATCGTTGTTCACAAACCCAATCACCACCAGATCGCCGATTTCGGGCTGGAACCACATGGTATGGCTCACCCCGGCATAGGGGGTGGCTAAGTAGGCCCAAAATTTTCCTTTACTGGGGCTCTCGCCCATCAGCTCTACCAGCAGCTTCAACGTCTTATTAGGATCCGCCTCTATCTTTTTCACCTCCGCATATTGCAAGCCGTGCACCGGGGGGATCACTCCGTGCGCCGGATAGGTACGGTATTCGCGTTCTTCCAGATAGGAGGCTCCTGACATACCCAGCTGTATGTGCAAGGTGTTGCCCGTATGGTCAAACTGGAATTTAGTGCCGGCCACAAAGGCAGTACCGTTGTAGGATCCAGGAAAATCTTCTAGCGTGAGGGCCTGGCCAGGAGCTAAACTCCAAACCTGCGTGAGGTTTACCTGCACATAGCCACGGGTAGCTGTCAGGTTGCTTCGGGTTACCTTACCCTGGGCATACACGTCAAGTTCCGCCTTGGTAAGCGGCGTGGTCATAAACTCTTCTACGGGGCTAGCCCCCAGTGCTGTAGCAGCATCACTGCTCGTTAGCCAATCAGAAGCCAACGCACTTGCACTCCCGTTACTAGTGACCTTGGTGGTATCCCCCTTACTCAGGTCGTTGGCCACGTGGCTGTAGCTATCCACCAAGTCAATGGCATCAGCAGCCAGCTCATAGCTCAGCACATCGCCCGTTTGGTAGGAAAGCGGAGTAGGGCTGGCTAGCTTAGGCTCTACCACGCTTACTGCTCCATTCTCTATGGTTACCACTCGGCCGCAGGCATCGGCCCGAGTACACAGAAAGTCCCAGTTAGTCACATCAAACTGCACTAGGTGGGAGTGCTTTACGCCTACGGCATCCAACGTGCCGGCACTCACGGGCAGCGGGCTACCCGGCAGTTCTGTTATTACTTCTTTGAAAGCCGCTTCGTCGGTAGTATCCTTCGGGAACACCCGATACTTTTTACCGCGGGTAAGTCGGTAGGCCGGGTCGCGCAGCTGCAAGGAGAGCACCTGCCCCTTGGGCCCTTCGCGAAACTGGGTACCCACAATGATGGCCTGGAAGGAGAGCATCTGGCTGGTGTCTACCTTCACCGTAATGGTTACCTCTTTACCCGGGGCCAAATTGGGGTCATCCAGGTACTGAAATTTATTTTCCTCACCTTGATGATCCCATATTTCCACATTTGCCCAAGGAATCCGATTTACCTGATGCTCTATCTCCAGGTACAGCACATCCTGTGGTGCTATGGTAGTACTCGTGGCCGCTATTTCCAGGGATACCGGCATCAGGCTTTGGGTTCAGGTTTGATGGGGGGGAAGTGGATTTCCATACCCGGAACGAGGTTTCGAAAATCGTTGAGCCGATTGGCCCGCGCCACTTTAAGGTAGTAGCGCTCATGACCGTACACCTCTTTACACAGCATGGGTAGCGTTTGTCCCGCTATTACCGTGCGCCGGTGGGTTACATCTGGTGACTTTAGCTTTTGTTCCTTCTTGAGCGCCTCGTATGATTCGGAGTGCGTAAACTCCACGTCCACGTTTGCCCGCAAGGGTTTACCGCTTGCCGAGAACAGTTTATAATGAACGCTGAGGCTGGTCAGCTTGCAGGTGAAATCCAGGTCGCCCCAAACCACACGGATGTTGGGCGGCTCATGGCTGGTACCGTCAAAGTAGGCCGTGGCCGCTTTAAATTCTTCTAGTTCCTCGGTTATGTCCGTCTTTCCCAGCCACTGGTTCACGGCGTGTACTACGCCAAACTCGTTGGTACCCGTAGCATCAAACACCAAGGTCATAGACACCTTGGCGGGTGTATAGTACTGAAACTCAGCGGGCAATTGCGCACCTACTACCCCTCGTATCAAGGTGTGGTAGTGGTTGTTGTAAGTTTCTTTGTAGGATTCGGGATTGAACTTGACCTCCAACGGACTGGCCAATAGTCCCCCGTTCACCTCTTTCCAGGTTCTGCCGCTGTATATCTTTAGCTTATTGGGTACGAATGGATTCGTCACAACTTAAGGTCTACGTTTTCGGTCCAGAATGCGTAACACTTCATTTACACTGCTTTGCACCAGCTCCTGCTTCTCCTGTTCTGTAAGACCAGCGGGAGCAGCCCCCGGCTCCGTGCCGGCTTGTTCTGACTGTGCGTCTATCACCGCCCTGATGATCACCTCGTTTATCTTTACCGGCATAAGTCAGATCCGTAGGGTAAGTATCCGGGAATACGAGAGTTCCATCCGGTCAATCACCAGGCTACTCTGGCTGGCATCTAGATCAGAAACCGACCATTTACTGGGAAAAGCCTTCAACAGCAACCAAGCCGAAACAGGGATGCCTTCTTCGCTGAACAGGGTTACGATGACATTGGAGGTGTAGAACTGGAACAGGGACATGGCCACGTTAAACTCCAAAGTGAGCGCTGAGCCCCAAATGAATCCGCGCTCCAACACCAAATTGTCGTGCGAAATATGATTGGGCAAATGGATGCTCGAGGTATTACGCCCTCCCTCTTTCAGGGTCTCGGTATCTACCGTTTGGTTCAGTCCCGACAGCCGGCTGAATCTAAAATCGAATGCATTGGGGATCACCCCCATGGCCAGGAAAAACACCCCAAACCGATGTCCCAAGGGGGGCTCATTGCCAACAAATCGGTTATCTAGAAAGCTCATTGCTCCTTTATTCTTGTATTAGTTTCCGGGCGGTAAACTCCAGCGTTTGAATGGCCACATCATTGGAATCGGCCGACATATTGGGGTAATCAATCTTCATGGGCACCGCCCCAATTACCTTCCACCGGATCAGCGCAACCCCTTCTGCATCGCACAGGTGAATATCAATATCCTGTTTGTCCAGGTTCTTGAAGGCTTCATTCAGGCTTTTCAACGCCTTGTCTGTTCCCTGCTCTCCCTTCACTACCATACCCGATCTCAAGGTCAGGTTGATAGGTTTGGCAAAACCCCGGGTAATGGAGTAATCCAACAGAAAGCTCATCCCGTCCCGGTACACCACTTCCTCGTGCTGCACCGCCAGGCCCGACACTTCTGTAAAGGCAAGCACCGCTCCGCCTATGATCACTCGGTAGTTATATATGGGTATAGGGTACACCGGTATGAATTGACGATGAAAACGATTGACAATTTTGGGTTGGGCTGTGCGGTGTAGGCATCCATCCATTGCCCTGAAAAGGGAAGGAATATGGGGGCTGGCCCATGACGAATCGCCGTATGACCAGCCTTACCAACCGAACCTTTTGCCCCTTATCAGGGCCAACCCATAACTTCCAGCTTACCGATTACAAATTAGGATCACTCATGGTAATCCAATCTGCCATCAGGTCCATGCTCTCTACGGCTACGTCGTTAGAGTTGGCATCGAAGCTTGGCGCCGAAAGCTTGGTAGGAAATGCATTAGACACTTCCCAGGTCACAATCTGGGCACCCGTTTCATCCAACAGATCAATGCTCACATTTTTCTTCAGCAAACGCTGATTGTCATAGTGCTGCTTAAACCAATCGTAAAGCACCTCTTTGCTCTCCTTGCGCAGCAAGCCCTTTTTCAGGCTAATGTTCACTGCCTGCCGTTGCCCTTGCAGGTAGTAAATGCTGGGACCCGCATTGCTAGGCATACCTTCGCCGGGGCTCTCCTTGTAGGTGATAGTCTCATAGGATAGGTCCAGACCAGATACCTCACTGAAGGCCAGGGTAGCTCCCTCTATGCGAACCCGGTAATTGTATGTGGGTATGGGATAATTTGTTACTTCTGCCATGATGGTAAATTCTTAAAGTCTTTGTCTAGAATAATTTAGGGGATTAGGCTTCCTGCAGTTTATGAGAGAACTTCAGGACGATAAACTCGGCAGGTCGTACGGCTGCCAAACCAATCTCTACCACCATACGGCCTTCCAGGATGTCCTGGGCCGTCATAGTTGTACCCAAACCTACATTTACATAGTAGGCTGCTTCGGGCGTGGACCCGGCAAAAGCTCCTTGCTCGTACAAGCCAAACAGGTAGCTTTCAATCATTCCTTTTACCTTCAGCCAGGTAGTAGCATCATTAGGCTCGAATACGGCAAAAGAGGTAGCCTTTTGGGTGCTTTCCTCTACGGTGTTGAACAACCGGCGTACCGAGATGTAGCGCCACTCGTTGTCGTTGCCCAGCAGCGTACGCGCACCCCATACCACGGTACCCTGACCGGTAAAGGAGCGAATGGCGTTGATAGACTTGCCCGAAGTAGCGTCCACATTCAGATTTTCTTGCTCGGCGTTGGTAATCTTGGTCACAGGGGCTAATACCGACGTAAGGGCCACATTGGCAGGGGCTTTCCATACTCCACGAGTGCGATCGGTAGCCGCATACACGCCAGCCATCAGGGCTGAAGGTGAAAGAGTCACGCGCTGTTTGCCCAACATTTTCACCGCCGCGTTGTATACCGCAGTATTGTCCGTCTTCACCTGGCTTAAGGCTGTGCCAGCATCAGCCGCTACCTCATACACGAAAGACGCGCCTACCACTCCGGCAGTTACCTTATCTGATCCGCCACCGGCTTGTGCCATGGCAAAAGAATCGCCTCCGTTAGTAGGCCCCCATGTTTCCCACTTAGACAATACGGTAGAGGCACCTACCTCACCACCATTCACCAGAATAGACAGGTGATTGCCGTCTAATGAGAAGCTAGTGGCATCTGAGGTAGTGGTAATCGAAATTTTGGCACCATCAGCTTCCGGACCATTGTAAGTAATGGTAATTCCGTCGGTACTTGTTGTGAAGGTACCTGACTGTGGCAAAGCTCCTTCAGTAAGACCAGAAATGGCCACCGCACTGGCATCGAAGGCGTGTGATAATAAGGTTACCAGATTGGGGGTATACGCCGCTCCGTATTTCAGCTGATCTGAAGGTACAGACAGGGCGGTACGAAAATCAGTGGCAGAGGTACCGTGGGGCACATCCAGGATGGAGAACCGGTCACCTAGTTCAGCACAGTCCTTCAGGGCAGCCCCGGCAACACTGTAATAATCTGCCTCTAGCAATAGCGCGTCCGCAAACACGTACAGCGTCGGCTCATCTTCGCTCTTCAGGGACGTAAGTGCATCGGTAAAGCTGGTTGCGCTCAGGGCGGCATTGTAGTCCCCAGTAGAAACGATGTAACAAGCACCACCACCATTTTTGAAATACATATCCAGCTGATGGTACAGGGTGCGAGATGCGGTCGTCCCCGTTCCGGAATTCACCAGGCTACCTGCAGGATCATTAGCATCCGTTACGGCCAAGGAATAGGTACTTTTCTGAGCACCACCAAAGATGGTTTGGTACTCCAGGAAACTCGTAATACGGACCGGCTGACCTATCAGGTCTTCGCCCTCATTCTGTACCCGTTCGGTATACCCGATAAATGCAGGCACTGCCGTAGATACTTCGGCTACGCTAGGCGGAAAGGTGGATACCTCCTGCACGTACACTCCGGGAGTCTTAAATTGTGTCATGGGGAAAGGGGGTTATCTTGTCAATGGTTCGGTAAAGCGTTAATAATTTCTACTCCCTGCGTTTCCCAGTTGGGATTGCGCAGGTTATCAATGATCAAATGGCCATCTCGGAGCATTTGAATGCCCGGATACCGACGTTCACGCCAGGTAACCGGTCCAGTGGAGCGATACAGTATATGAGCCGCATCCGGGTATTGTGCCTTTAGTTTGGTTGCCAAAGGCTCATCGGATGGGTCTACCACGGCCTCAAAGGCGAGGGTGGCATTCTTATCTTTTACTTCGGGTACAGAAAGGTGAGCTTCTCCCACAAAGAAGTATTTCCAGGTAGCTGAATCAGCCTGCAAGGGCAGCGTGGCCTGCAGCGGCCAGTCAACTATGGGTTGGGTAGGTATATGCAGACGTACTTGGGCAAAGAAGTTGGCCTGGGTACTTGCTGCCGTACGAGGCACTGCCCTAAGGGTCAAGTCTTCGCCCACCGTACCATCAGCGGCCAACATTTCTGAGCTTTTCGGGTAGGACGGTAGCTGGGTAAACGCTTCCAGATTTCGCTGGTCACGATACAGTACTAATTCCAAATGCAATCCCCCTGCGGGGAAAGGGATAAAAGGGCCTGAGTCATCAGCCTTCACCGCCGTGCGAACCGTAAGCCTCCCTGGTTCCTCCTTCCACATACAGCGGTGCTTACGCAAAGTTTTTTCGCTATCCGCTGTCAAAGTAGGAGTCAGCGCCAGGCAATCGCCCGACTCATAGAAATCGTGCGTAATCAGTACGGTCAACCAGTGGGCCGTTTTGCTCATCAGTTCTCGTACTTTTTAAGGTCTACAGCAAACTCACCCAGTTTATTCAGCTCAGCCAGAGTCTCTCCATCTTTATATACAAGCAGATTGACGCGGTAGGCTACCGAAGGCAGGTAGTAGGTACGAAGCGCATTCCAGATGTCATTCTGCTCATTAACGGGCATCGACATCAGCTCTATGAAAAGGCGGTCTACCTCCTCAGGCAGGTCTGGAGCCACATCTCGGTCTATCACCCGGTTGGCTTGAAAAAAGCGAATGATCAAGGACAGGAACCGTAGTCCCTGTGCATAGTCCTTGAACCGGGCCACAAACAGCACCAAAAGTTTGATTCGGATGGGTGGAGCAATCTCCGTTTGTAAGCCGTTGCGTTCTACTGGTTTATAGTAGTCCCCCGGACGCAGGGTGCGTTCTTCCTGTATATTAACTACAATGGGAGCTATTCTATTCAGTGGGAAACGGATGGGGTCGATACTCCCATCAACAAACTCCACTACGTCATCCGAAAGCCCGGCTTTCAGCTTTATGTAGTGATTCAGTTTATCACGAAATAGCAATAGAGTTTCGTGAATCATCAGTTAGGAAATACAATTGGTTAGATTTCAATTTCAGGTACGTGTCTCAATTTATAGAATTAAAAACAGGAAACTACCTTTCTAACTTTGAATTCCACCACAAAATCACAACCAGCTGATAATCAGATTATTATTGTTAAATTGCAATATAAAGATTGGAAATTTATGTCACCCTTTTGTCCAGGAGGACTATACACAATTCCAACAGGAATGCTGGATTTCAAATGCGGTATTTGTATATTCTTGGGTATCGGCTAAATGCTATTTGATCAAGAAGAAAGGCTCCATGAGCCACCGCACTAAATCAAAGAGTTCTATCATCCTAAATGGGACTAAGGGTGCATTGGAGGAGCACTCGTAGGCAGCCTTGAGGTAGGATTCATTGAAATGGGATAAGAAGGATCTACACACCCTCAGCCACCTAAGAAGGTCTCGAACTAAAATGGGAGCAGGTGTGACCTACGATCGGTTCAATTCAGTGATCCTGAATCAAACGTTCTTGAGGTTTTGGGAGAATGCCTCCTGAAACGTAGCGGACACTGGTACCTTCGCATATCCTAGATCCAGTGCCAGTTTCCCTCTCTCTTGTATGCGATTGCGAACCCGGGTAGGATTCACCAGGTAGCTACGGTGGCTTCGTTTCACGTAAGGGCTAGCCAAGTGATGTTCCTCCAAAGACTTTAAACTTTTGCGGAGCAAGTGGCATTTCACCTCTTCACCCGAGACATAGTATACTTCCACATAGTTATCCGCCGACTGTGCATACAGGAAGTCATCAGGATGTAGGCTAATTACATCTTTACCATTCTCTGAGGCAAATACCAAACCATCTACTACCTGCGGCAAAGGCATCGTTGCCGAGGGTACATTCTTCCTTCTTCTCAAGAAAAATAACTCTATCAAGGCCAAAGGTATCAGCACCACCGTGAGGTACTCGCGAAGCAATAGAGAAAAGGCAGAGAAATTCCATTCTGTCCAAGCCCAGAAATAATTGAACAGTAGAAAAGTAGCCCCCGCACCCAGATCTGCCATCAGAAATAGCGATAGCATACGCTCTTGCCACGTAGCGCGGGCCCACCGTCGAAAAAACAGAAACTCAACCGCCGCAAATACTACCACATTGAGCAAACCGAAGCCTATACACCGCCCCAAGAAGCCATGACCGGAATAGGAGATACCGGTATGGATACCAAATCCTTGGAATACGAAGAGGACATAAAACAGGGTTAATCCTGGTAGAAATACTCTCAACCAGCGTTCTAACCGGGATGCAGTGGGGGTAGAATGTATCAAAGTCACGTCTGGCAAAGGTAAACGAACCTCCCCATCATTTTTAGCCTCTCATCACACGGTTTATTCCTTGTGCATTTACTTATCATCCTACCTTTGCCCTTATGGTACTACCGAAAGATACTATTTCCCATTACCGTAAAGGCGGTTGGGTGCACTGGGCTCGCCAGGATGGTGATCTCTTTGTTCATGCGTTGGCCTATGATTTAAAAATACCCACAGGCTTCTCTTCCCACCTGGCAGTTGCGGAAGCAGGCGTACTCACCAGCTATGTAGCCGAAATCTCGGACCTAATGTGGGATGTGCTGGAGCATACCGAAAAAGAGCTATGGTTGGTGGTGCCGGGTGGCAAAAATGTGCCTGAGGGGATGCTAAACGCTGAAGGAGAGCTGAGCTTGCATTGGTCAAAGAAGGGCCCCCTGCACGGTCTCTTGTACCCTACCGGCAAACCAGGCGTGGTTTTGCGTACGCTCAGTGCCGAAGAATCAGAGCAAACTTTGGGTGCGCTACAGAATGTGGTATCTTTGCCGCCCCAAAAAGGAGTCCCTGATCGGCGCGCAATGCGCATGGCTCCTGATGGATCCGTTCAATTGTTGGAGTAGGCCTACAATATGATTCTGCGCGAAGAGCTCGACAAGCATCCCATTTTTGACATTTTGAGCCAGGCGGCTACCTCGCTGGGGTACCCTACCTACGTCATTGGCGGTTGGGTGCGCGACTTGCTATTGAAACGCCCTAGCAAGGACATAGACGTGGTTTGCCAGGGAAGTGGTATTGAGCTGGCAAATACCGCCGCCGCGCTGCTACCCTACAAAGTGAAGGTCAGTTTCTTCAAAAACTTTGGTACAGCCAACTTTCGCTACGGCGAATACGAGGTAGAATTTGTGGGGGCACGCAAGGAGAGCTACCGCCGCGACAGCCGCAAGCCGATTGTGGAGGATGGCACATTGGAAGACGACCAGAACCGACGCGATTTCACTATCAATGCCTTGGCAATCAGTCTCAACCAAGAAGACTATGGTACGTTGGTCGATCCATTTGATGGTGAAAAGGATCTGAAACGACGGATCATCCGCACCCCACTGGAACCTAGCACTACTTTCTCGGACGACCCCTTGCGCATGATGCGTGCAGTGCGGTTTGCCTCCCAGCTCTCTTTTGACATAGAGCCCAATACCTTTGATGCCCTCACCCAGATGGCCGATCGGCTGAGCATCATCAGTCACGAGCGCATCACCGACGAGCTCAACAAGATTGTACTGAGTAATCCACCTTCGTATGGGTTTCAGCTATTATTTACCTCAGGTATGCTGGCCCAGTTTTTCCCCGAGATGGTAGCCCTGCACGGCGTGGAGAAAGTGAATGGCAAAGCTCATAAGGACAACTTCTACCACACCCTGAAGGTGCTGGACAACGTAGCCGAAGTTTCCGACGACCTGTGGCTACGCTGGGCGGCCATCCTGCACGACATTGCTAAGCCACCCACAAAGCGGTTTCACCCCAAGGCGGGCTGGACTTTCCACGGCCACGAGGACAAAGGCGCCCGCATGGTACCGGGCATCTTCCGCCGGCTCAAGCTGCCTATGGGTGCCCCCATGAAGTTCGTACAGAAGCTCGTGCGTTTGCACCTGCGCCCCATCGCGTTGGTGAAAAAGGACATCACCGATTCGGCGGTACGCCGCCTGCTCTTTGAGGCAGGTGACGACGTGGAGGCCTTGATGAAGCTTTGCCGGGCCGACATTACTTCCAAAAACCACGACCGGGTGCAGCGGTACCTGAAGAACTTCGACCTAGTAGAGAAGAAAATGGTGACCGTAGAGGAAAAGGATAGGGTACGCAACTTTCAGCCGGTCATCACCGGGGAAATCATCATGCAGACCTTCGGTATAGGCCCCAGCAAGCCCATTGGCCTATTGAAAGAGGCCATCAAGGAGGCCATCCTGGACGGCGAGGTCCGCAACGTGATGGAAGAGTGCTTTCCCCTGATGGTAAAGCTAGGCCAAGAATACAACCTTACTCCTCAGAAGACCATGGAGGATTTTCAGCAGGCCACTGAGGAAGAATAAAAGCCGCCACCGGGCGATTCTTTAGGAGTCCTATCGGCCTTCATTATCCTTCGCCTCCTTTTTCCTAGCCCCCATGTACCCTTCGTAGATGGCTATACCCACAATGAGCGTACCCCCGACCAGGGTATTCCAAGGCGGGTTTTCTCCCAAAAAGATCACGCCCATTATTATCCCAAATACCGGCTGGGTACTGCTAATGATGCTCACTGTGCTGACCGAGAAATGCCGAAAACTCATCACAAATAAGGTATGACCAGCCGCAGTAGTGATGACGGCCAGCACAATCAAATAAGGCCAATCTACCGCAATGGGTGCACTATCCCAAACGGTTAAAAAGGGTAGGAATACCACCACACAGGCTATCATTTGATAGAACATGAGGGTAGTACCGGGATACCCTGCCACCTGCCGCTTCAGCAGAATATTTCGTAAAGAAAAACACAAAGCAGAACCAAGCCCCCAAAGCACTCCTTGCCCAGCCCCACTTTGCCAATCAAAATCAGGCACAATAAAATAAAGCCCTAGCAAGCCGATTACCCCCAACAGAAGTTGGCGGGGTTGAAAAGGTGATTTAAGCACCAACGGCTCTAGCCAGCTAGTAAATACCGGATAGGTGAATAGGGAAAGCAGAGCAATCGCGATGTTGGAAACTTGGAGGGAATAGAAATAAGTAATCCAGTGCCCGCCCATCAATACGCCCGCACCAAACACCGGCAACCCTATTTGCCGGAAAGGCAATCGAAATGGATGCTTTAGCAGTTTGGTTACTATACCCAAAGCCACCACCGCAAAAAGGCTTCGCCACCAGATGGCCAGGGGTGGCACCATGGTAAGCACCCTACCCAACGGGGCTGAAGTACTGATAAATAGGACGGCCAAATTGACCAGCAAAAAGTTTCCTACTGAAGAGGATGCGCGCATAAATATGGGACTACAGAGATATAAAATGGGATTACAAGGGGGTGGCGATTGGCTTCACGCAACAGAATATAAAAAAGCCTCGAATAATGCCTGTATTTCCATTTTTAAGGGCGATTTGTTCATTTCATATATTCGAGATTTTCTCTAAAATAGCGTTCCCTTAGCTGGAAATGAACTAAAGTAATAGTTATACTTGCAAAAAAATTGCATTCATGGTCACTCGCATTCTTACAGTTGTTACTCTCCTGATCGCCTTGGGCTTGGCTTATTACCTGGTAAGTGACACCTATGAGGTTCTTGATAAGGAAGCTGAAATCCAACGGGTTGAGCAACGCGTTATCCAAAAGTTAGGCTTGGTACGGGAAGCACAAGAGGGCTACCAAAAACTTAACGGTAAGTACGCCAGTACCTGGGACTCTCTAAAATCATTCATTGAAGCAGGTGAGTTTCCGGTAGTAGAAGTGAAGGAAACGATTTTCACCCTGGATTACGGCGCTGACTCTGTAGTAATCACCCGCGACACGCTGGATTTCGTTCCGGTGATCGACTCATTGTTCACTGAGGAGGAACTAACTGTATTAGATCTTCAGAATCTCGGATTTGTACACAACCCTCGTGCTGAAAATAGCGTCTCTCCCCTTATCTTGCGTACGGAGATGATCGAGCGCGGAAACTACTTTGTTCCGGTAATCGAAGTTGTGGACGAAAAGCCCTTCGACCGTCGTCGGAAAGACGACAACGAGCGTCGTACTCGCCGTCCTTTGCGTTTCGGATCTCTTACCGAAATTTCTACCGCCGGAAACTGGGAGTAATCACTTGGAGGCAACTGACGTAAAGCACAAGCATGTTCGAAAAATAAAGGACACCAGTAGGTTTGATATAGATAACCTTCAGGAATATTGCTTGTCCATACTTATAGGCACACACGACCTACAACTTTGTGTGACTGACACCCGGAAAAACCGGGTGTTGCTGTTGGAAGACTTTATACTTCAAGGGGCAGATAGTCCTGAGAGTCATTTGGCCGCAATTCAAGGTGTGTATGAAAGTCACCACCTGCTGAATGCTGCTTTTTGGCAAGAGATCAAGGTAGGTTTCAAAAACCGCCAGTTCTCTCTAGCTCCCACTACCCTGTTTGAAGAGTCACAAAAGGAGCTTTACCTACAGATGAATGCGGAGTTTGCTGCCGATACGGAGCAGGCCTTGGTTTACCATCACCATAAAGGGGATATTTCTACGGTGTATGCAGCTCCCAATTACTTGGTAAGCTATCTGAAAGAGAAGTACCCCAACGGTAACCTTAAGCTATACCATCACTGCAATAGCATTCTGGAAGGGCTCCTCAAATATCAGGCGCCCCCGCGCGAGAAGGTTGCTTATCTATTCATCGATAGATTCTTTCTGCACCTGGCCGTCACCAAGGAAGACTCGTTGCTGTACTTTAATACCTTCCCCATCCGTAAGTCGGATGACTACGTAAACAACCTGGTCCGCGTAATGCAGGCTCAGGACATGAATATTAAAACCGGGAAGGTTGCGCTTTTAGGTTTTATTCGTCCCCAATCGAAGCACTACGAGTTTCTACACAAGTACATACCTAATCTGGGTTTTGGGCATCGAAACAAAGGACTAAAACTCAGTTATGACTTTGATGAGGTAGGTGAGCATCAGTACTTCGATTTACTCACCTTGTACTTGTGCGCCTAGCCTATGGACAAACGTGTTGCAATTTTCCCCGGATCTTTCGACCCTTTTACTAAAGGGCACGAAGACATTGTGTTGCGCTCCCTTAGTTTGTTCGATGAGGTCCATGTAGCCATCGGTCATAACAGCAAGAAGAACAACCGATATTTTGCTGTTGAGTGGATGATTCAGAAAATTGAAGAGACTTTTCAGGATTTCCCTCAGGTACATGTATTCACCTACAATGAACTCACCGCTTCTTTGGCAGAAAAAAAGGGAGCACAGTTCATGATACGGGGCTTGCGCAATACTACCGATTTCGAGTATGAAAACAGCATTGCCCAGGTTAACCGAAAGCTCAATCCAGAGTTAGAAACCGTTTTCCTAATTACATCACCAAAATGGGCTGCCATTAGCAGCACCATCATCCGTGAAGTACATAAGTACCAAGGTGATGTTACCGAATTCCTCCCCTACTCTTTAGATTAAGTAGTGGGTACAAATTGGCGGTAATACTCACGCATGACATAGCGAATGCTGTTGTAGGAGTTCACCAATACCTCCTTCACTTCACTCTTTGATAACCAGACCACCTGTTCAATATCTTCCTCGTACTGCGGCTCCATGTGCTCATCCTCAATGCAAGTCATCCTATACCAGTAGGTTTTCTTTAGCACATACTTACCGTTCCGGAAGTAGGTATGCCAAGTAGCCACGATAGGATCAGCTAACTCGGCCTCAATGCCACATTCCTCTTCCACCTCCCGAACAGAGCCTTCCTCCGGACTTTCGTCTCCCTCTAATTTCCCTTTTGGCAAATCCCATTTACCCAGGCGGAAGATCATCAACACCTTATTCTCCTTCTCTACCACGCCTCCGGCAGCTTCCAGAATAGTAAACTGGCTCTTAAGAAATTCAACCACGTCTACATAATCTTCTACCGCTAAGGTCACGCTATCCAGGTCCTTGTATTTCTTCTCTTTTAACCGCACAAGCATCATTTCTACCAGGTCATGGGAAGGCTTGAGCACCAAAACATCATCGTGTAGATGGGTTTTGGCCACCGAATGCTGTTCTGGCCGGAGAATCAGCTCAAAGTGCGACTGATCAATCACATTGGTAAGCGGTGTAATGGTAAGGGGGATATCGTTGATAAATACCTTCATGTAGTAGTGGGATTGGTTGCAAAAGAACAAAATTTGAAGGTCCTGTGTTACTGCCAGGGTTCGAATTCTTAGCCACACATCGTACTTTTGCGGCATGTCGAACATCACCCTCTCTCCCGCCGCCACTACCATTGCCGGGCTACTGTTAGAAATCGAAGCCATCCGCCTCTCGCCTGATAAGCCTTTCACCTGGGCTAGCGGATGGAAATCTCCCATTTATTGCGACAACCGCCTGTCGCTCTCCTATCCCGCAGTACGCAGCTACATTAAGGAGCTGCTGGTAGCCAATATCCAAAAGCAATTCCCCGAGGCCGAAGCCATAGCCGGAGTAGCCACAGCCGGTATTCCGCAAGGAGTTCTGGTGGCAGAAATGCTGGACCTTCCCTTTCTGTATGTACGGTCGAAGCCAAAGGGACACGGCATGGAAAACCTAATCGAAGGAAAAGCTACACCTGGGCAAAAAGTGGTGGTTTTGGAAGATCTTATTTCCACCGGAGGGAGTTCATTAAAATCCGTAGAAGCCTTACGTGCTGCCAAAGTAGAGGTTCTGGGCATGGCCGCTATTTTCACCTACGGTTTCCCGGTAGCTCAGCAAAACTTCGAGAATGCAGGTGTAGATTTAATGGTACTGAGCGACTATGCCACCATGCTGGAGGAGGCCATCGGTAGCGACTACGTCAATGAGAACGTACGCGACCTCCTGTCGGCATGGCGAGAGGCACCAGACAAGTGGCAACCTTAAGCGGTTGCCGACTGGGGTTTTGATTTTGGGATCAACAACCCAACTATGAGAGCAATGATCAAACCTACCGGGAAAATCTCCAGGAAGGTCATACCAGCTCTGGCTACGGGATTCTCCATCATGGCCATGCTAGCTTCTACTTCTTTTATTTGGCTAGTTTGCTCTTCAGCAGACAAGGTAGCATCGGCTTCAATGGTAGCAATTTGCTGGGCTCCATATTCATCGTAGAAATCCTGAGAGCCAAAAGCCATCCAGCCCGCCACGTAGGTGACCGACGCAATAAGCACCATCAGCAGACCCATAGTGAATGCTTTCTTGAAGGTGATATTCCCACCAAGCTCTCGGTTACGATAGCGAGAGATGCCCACAAAAAGAAATACGCCCAGAAAGAGAATCATGGTGGCGAAGCCAATGATCTCGGCCATACCCGATGCCATATTAGATTCGGGGTCACCGAAGAGATCAGTCATGGACAATAGGATTAATCCTAAAATACTGGCTCCAGGGATGAGCCCAAAAATCAAAAGGTAGCTGCGATACGACATAGCATTTTGTGTTTTGTTCGGAACAAAAGTGCCCGTCCTCTCCCGCTATTCCCTCATTCTTTCAGGTGATTTGGGCGAATCACCCGAAAGTACTAGGCCTAAATCGGTGGCTTTTCGAATGGCTTGGGCCCTCCTTTGCACTTCCAGTTTTTGGTACAAATTAGAGGCATGCGTTTTCACGGTATTTAAGGACACAAACAACCGATCGGCGATCTCTTGATTACTCAACCCCTCCACCATTAGCTCCAATACTTCTAGCTCGCGGGGTGAAATCCCGAAAGTAGCGGGGTCAGCCTTATCAGGCATATCGGCAGTGGCTGATTCTGCTACCGCGGTTGTCTTCTCTTGTCGGCGCCCCCTCCCTAACCAAATGCCGAGGCCTAGAAACGCAATCCCTATCACAACACCAAACACTTCTATTCTCAGCTCACGGATCAAGGTTCTGGACTCCACTGCCTGCAATACCACCAAGACGATCCCTAGCAATACACCGTATAGCCAATAGGTTTTGCGCATACTTAAAGATATTCATATCCCTGAACGAATGGCATCAAAATATGACGAAGGAGGGATAACGGAGAAGGTAAGTCGCGACTGACCACTACATACAAATACCCCAATTGTAGCATCAGACCGGGACTAACCCACTGGTCTCTGAAGAAAACCTCATTGAAACTACGCAAATCCAGAATTACCTTATTGCATGGCTATTCGCAAACGGATTCGTCTATTTGGATTTGACTACACCTCCAACCGACGGCATTTCGTTGCTATTTGCACTCCAAGCCCTGAAAACACATTTGGCGCAATCGATCAGGAGGGCTCCTTATTATTGAATAGGCTTGAAAACATCGCTTTGGAGCAGTGGAGTTGGCTAAACCAATAATACAACTACATCAAGCTTGCCGCTTTTATAGACTTACCCAACTATGTTCACGCAATTATTGAAATCAATAGTCAGAATTTACTAGGGTCTAAGCCTAACATCAAATCGCTTTCGGTTGGTAGGGGCTTATAAAATGACCACCTCAAAGGCCATTCATTTGGGCGGATACAAAGCCTTCAACTGGCAGCGATCGTTACACGACTATATCATCAGAAATGATACTTCCATACTTTCAAAAAATACCCTGAGGATAATCCTCAAAACGGGAAGGGCGACCGTTTTTATCAGTGATATAGAATGGAAAAAAATATGTAGGGACCGGTCAGGACCGGCCCTCTGCATCATCAAAATCAAAAACAGCCAGTATCAAAAAGACTGCAATAGCTCAAAGCTCTTCCGGAGCTTTTCAACCAAGCGAGCACTTTCGGGGAAACCGATGGTCTGCTGGGCATCGCTATAAGCCTTGTCAGGGGTTTTATGGCTTTCGTAGATTACCCCATCGGCACCTGCCATCAAGCTAGCCAGGGTTATGGCCTCTACATGATCACGGATACCAATACCATGGCTAGGGTCGGCGATCACCGGCAAGTGCGTCTTCTCTTTCAGAATAGGGATCGCATTCAAGTCCATGGTATTACGGCTAGCCTTCTCGTAAGTACGGATGCCGCGTTCGCATAGCATCAACTTTTCATTGCCTCCGGCAAATACATATTCGGCAGAGTACAGCAGTTCATCGATGGTACCGGAGATACCGCGCTTGATCAGCACAGGCTTATCCACCTTACCCAGCTCATCTAGTAGATTGAAGTTTTGCGAATTACGGGCACCTACTTGAAAGATGTCCACGTATGGGTACATGTCCTCAATCTGCGAAACCTGCATCACCTCAGTGATGATCTTGATGCCCGCTGCTTTGGCTTGCTCATGCCACATCTTAAGGCCGTCCATACCCAAACCCCGGAAGCTATAAGGCGAACTACGCGGCTTGTATACCCCACCCCGCATGATCTTCACGCCGGTTTCCTTCAGGTGCTGAATGGTGTCCGCTACCTGCTCGGGCGTTTCGATAGAGCAAGGACCCGTCATAATGGAGAACTTACCTACCTCAATCTTCACATCGTCCCCTAAGTCAATTACCGTAGGGCGGTTTTTCCATTTCTTACTTACCAGTTGGTAATCATCCGAAACCATATGGATGTCCTTTACTCCATCCATGTGGCCAATCCGACGAATATCGAGGTCCTTCTTCCCTACCCCTACCAGGTATTCACCCAGTTGGGTCTTTACAGGATTTCCTTTATAGCCCTGGTCGTTCAACTTTACGTTGATAGCCTCTTTTTGGGCATCCGTGGCATTGGAAGTATACTGAATGATCATGTGCGTGGGGGGTTAGCGCCCTTTAACGGCGTGAATATATTCGGTGATGTCTTTTTCTAAGTCATGTGACTCGCGAACGAGGTTGATAAACGCCGAACCTATGATAGCTCCTTTGGCGTACTGACAAGCGGTGCTAAAGGTCTCGTGGTTGGAGATCCCAAAGCCAATCAAACGGGGATTACGAAGCCCCATGGCATTCACTCGGTTGAAGTATGCTACCTGGCCTTCGGTAATTGAGCCTTTGGCACCCGTAATGCTCGCCGAACTCACCATGTAGATAAAACCGTGCGTATTCTCATCAATCTCCCGAATACGAGCCTCAGAAGTCTGAGGAGTAATAAGGAAGACGTTGTACAAACCGTATTTTTCAAAAGTCGGCTTGTGTATATCCAAATATTCAGCCATTGGCAAGTCTGGGAGAATCAACCCATCAATACCTACCTCCTGGCACTTTTGGCAGAACTTCTCCAACCCAAACTGCATCACAGGGTTGATATACCCCATCAGCACAATGGGGAGCGACACATGCTCCCGCATGCCCTGCAACTGGTCAAAAAGCGTATGGATAGTCATGCCGTTGCCAATAGCAACATCATTGCTTTGCTGAATAGTGGGACCATCAGCCATGGGGTCTGAGTACGGCATGCCAATCTCCACTATATCGGTTCCCGCCTTCTCTAACGCGTGCAGAATAGTCCGCGTATCGCGCAGCTTCGGGTAACCTGCCGTGAAATATACATTCAGCAGGTTCCCCTCGGGATTGTTTTCAAATACCTGATCTAATCGGTTCATGTTTTGAAGGTACAAGGGACGAGGTACAAGGGACGAGGAGGCTCCTCACCCAGCACTTCGCACGCCTCATTCAAAAATTAGCATTCAACACTTAACATTTTTTCCTCCCTACTCACACTCCCAACTCAAATCTGATTTAATATCCTCCCCATTTGATGTAAGTCGCCAAATCCTTATCGCCTCTGCCAGAAAGATTAATGACTACTACATCGGACGATTTCAATTCCATTTTGGGCAAAGCGCCAAAGGCATGACCGGTTTCAATGGCCGGGATAATGCCCTCAAACCGTGACACCTCCACACAAGCTTTCATAGCCTCCTCATCGGTCACGCTATAGAAGTCCGCCCGCTTGGTATCAAACAGGTGGGCATGCATAGGCCCAATGCCAGGATAATCCAGTCCGGCACTGATGCTGTAGGGCTCAACCACCTGACCATCCTCAGTTTGCATCAGTAGCGTACGGCTACCGTGTAGCACACCTTCTTTACCCAATATGGAGGTAGCAGCAGACTTACCGGTAGAGAAGCCCATTCCATCGGCCTCTACGTTCACTAGCCGCACATTTTCTTCGTTGAGGAAATGGTAGAAAGCACCGGCAGCATTGGAACCACCTCCTACACAGGCCACTACGTAGTCTGGCGTTTCACGGCCTTCCTTCTCTTTCAGCTGCCAGCGAATTTCTTCACTGATTACACTCTGAAAACGCGCCACCATATCCGGATAAGGATGAGGCCCCACCACCGAACCAATGATGTAATGAGTATCGGTTGGGTTATTGATCCAAGCCCGCATGGCCTCGTTAGTTGCATCCTTCAGGGTTTTACTTCCGCTCTCGGCGGGCTTCACTTCAGCACCCAAAATCCGCATGCGTTCCACGTTCGGTTTCTGCCGCTCCATGTCCACCGCGCCCATATACACCGTACAGGGTAAACCCATCAAGGCACATACAGTAGCCGTGGCTACACCATGCTGCCCAGCCCCCGTTTCAGCAATTATGCGCTTCTTGCCCAGCTTTTTGGCCAGAATAATCTGCCCAATGGTGTTGTTTACCTTATGCGCACCCGTATGGCACAGATCCTCTCTTTTCAGGTAGATACTAGCCCCATACTTGTCGCTCAACCGCTTGGCGAAATACAACGGCGTAGGCCGACCCACATAGTCCCGCAACAGCATCTGAAACTCTTCCTGAAACCCTGGTTCTGCTATGATGTCCAGGTAATTTTCGCGCAACTCCTCAATGTTGGGATACAGCATTTCGGGGATGTAAGCCCCGCCAAATTTGCCATAGTACCCGCGTTCGTCTACTCCGTATTGCATATCAGTATGGTGCAAGGGACGAGGCATAAGAAATGAGGTTTATACCCCATGCCTATTTCCTCATCATTTCATTTATTTAATACTGGTAAGGCACGCAGTTTCGACAATCGTCATTCATGCCTCATCAATTTCTTAGTGTTCTGTGATCCGCCAGTTCTTACCCTTCACCTTTTCGAAAAGCACCGCTAGCATATCAACATCCTTATAGGCAGGCTCCAGCTCAAACTTGCTATTCACATCGATCCCCAATAGGGGTAAATCCTTCAGTCGAGGCAACTCATTTACATTATCCAGGTCTACCCCACCACTCAGCAGAAAGGGTTTCTTGTATGGATAATCTTCTAAAATCCCCCAATCAAAAGCTACTCCATTACCTCCACGGGAAATCCCTTTGGTATCGAATAAGAAGGCATCCACTACCGGGAGGAAAGGTTCTAATCGACTAAAATCGAACCCCTCTTTCCCAACACCAAAGACCTTCCACACCTTAAGGCCGTGTGCCCGTAAGGCCTTTGCCAGCGTAGGCGTTTCATCCCCATGCAGCTGAATAACTTGCAAGCCGTAATCTCTAACTTTCTTCTGTATGGTATCAAAATCGGCATTCACAAAAACCCCTACCCGTTGCGGAATGTCAGGATCTGCTAATGCAATGTCCATATCCTCCGGCACATAGCGTGGTGAATTCTCCGCGAAGATAAACCCCAGATAATCCGGCTGTAGTGTAGCCACATTTGCCACATTATCCGGTTCGCGCATACCACATACTTTTATTTTCATAGTCGCTAGAGGTACAAGGGACAAGGCTTCTGAGTTCAGTGTTCTATTTTTCCAGGTCTCGTAAGCGCTGAATAAACCGATCGGCTGCTCGGTCTGGTCGACCATTAGCCATGAAGGTTTCCCCGATCAGAAAACCCTGGAATCCATGCTTCTTCAACTCCACAATTTCATCCGGTCCCTTCAAACCACTTTCAGCCACCTTTACGTATTTATCCGGAATCAATTCTGCCAACCTTTTACTAGTATCAAGGCTCACCTCGAATGTCTTCAGGTTGCGATTGTTCACCCCAATCATATCTACCTCGTCGTGCAAATTGAACTTCAGTTCATCCTCATCATGCACCTCCATCAGCACCTCCAAGCCCAACTCCTTGGCGTAAGCCGCCAATTCTTGCAAACGATCTGGCGTCAAGGCAGCTGCAATCAGCAAAATCACATCGGCTCCAATAGACTTGGCCTCCTTAATTTGATATTTCGTCACTATGAAGTCCTTTCGCAGAATGGGGCAGAAGTTGAACTTCCGGGCCGTCATCAGGTCTGCATTAGAACCACCAAAGTAGTCCGTATCCGTAAGCACAGAGAGAGCCGAAGCACCTGCCTGCATATAACCGATGGTGGTACGTTCTACCTTAGCAGAATCGTTGATTACCCCTTTGCTAGGCGATTTCCGCTTAAACTCCGCGATAATGCCCGTCCGCTCAGGGTCGGTTAAATATTTTTTCATCGAGACTACCGGAGTATCGAAAAAAGTACTCTTCTCTAAGAGCTTCTCCGGAAAGAGGCTCATCATATCGGCTACCTCTTTTTCTTTGTGCGCGATAATCTCGTCTAAGATCGTTGCCATGGTCTGTGACCGAGTTTATTAGTTTGCAGATAATTCCAATAGTTTTTTGAAGGTGCCCAGCGCCTTGCCACTTTCCAGGCTCTCCCTGGCAGCAGCCATGCTGTCCTCCAAGCTCCAGCCCTTCCCGCAATACAGAGCCAATCCAGCATTGGCAATCACGGCTGCATTTTGCGCCTCAGTACCGCTGCCTTCCAAAATATTTTTGAAGATGGTGGCTGCATCCTCTACCGATGCACCACCGTGCAAATCTTCCGCCTTCACTCTGGGCAGTCCCAGATCTTCCGGTGAAACAATCCGTTCCCCTTCGTTGCTCCACATCTTAAAATCTCCTGTTAGCGAGATCTCGTCGTATCCATCCAGGCTGTGTAGGATCACAAAACGCTTATCCGTTTTCTGATAAAGGTAACCGTACAGCCGCTGAAGCTCTTGGCTGAACACCCCCACCAGTTGCCGCTCAGGGAAGGATGGGTTCACCATCGGGCCTAGCATATTGAAAAAGGTCTTGATGCCTAATTCCTTACGGATAGGTGCCACATTTTTCATGGCTGGGTGAAAGAGCGGGGCATGCAAAAAGCAGATTCCCGCTTCGTCCAAACTACGCTTGATTACCCCCAGGTCGTTCGTGAATTGGTAACCAAAGTGCGCCAGCACATTAGAAGAGCCACTTACAGAGCTCACACTATTATTTCCGTGTTTGGCTACGTTTTGCCCAGCACCTGCCACAATAAAGGAAGACAGGGTACTGATGTTGAAGGTATTTTTCCCGTCCCCTCCTGTACCACACAGGTCTATGGCCTCGTATTCTTCTATCTCTACCGGAATACACAGCTCCAACATGGCTTCCCGAAAGCCTTCTAACTCCTCCACCGTGATCGACCGCATCAGGTACACCGTTAAAAAGGCCGACATCTCGCTAGGATTATAGGCCCCTTGAGTTAGATTTTTCAAAATCTCCTTCGCGGTAGCCTTATCTAACGCTTTGTATTCAAATAGGTCGTTTAATACCGATTTCATGGTTCGATTTTAGGTTTCATCTGCCAACCAATTGGCAATCATTTGCTTACCGTGCTCCGTAAGAATACTTTCCGGGTGAAACTGCACCCCCCGAACATCATATTCTTTGTGCCGAATAGCCATCACCTCGCCATTCTCGTCTCGTGCAGTGACTACCAACGGTGTAGTATCTGTCACCGACTTGGGTTTCACGCTCCAGCTGTGGTACCGGCAAGTCATAAAGGCTTCCGGTAGGCCGTCAAACAAGCGATCATTCGCTTCCATGTGTAAGGCTACCTTATTAGCGATGCCGTGTAGTACCTCCGGCATGTTGTATAACTCCGCACCAAAGCTCTCGCTAATCCCCTGGTGCCCCAAGCATACCCCCAGCATAGTTTTAGTAGGAGCGTAGGTCTTGATCACATCCATCATGATACCCGCCTCAGAGGGTATTCCGGGTCCGGGTGAAAGCAAAATGTGACTGTATGCATCCACATCGGCTACCGACATCTGGTCATTACGGATCACATCCATAACCCCACCATGTCCTTGTTCCCGTAGGATGTGCACCAGGTTGTAGGTGAAAGAATCGTAGTTATCGAGTACCAGTATTCTCATGAGGATTGGCCTATAACGTTTCGGCCATGTCGAGTGCTTGCCGCAAAGCAGCCAGCTTATTGTTTACTTCTTGTCGTTCATTTTCCGGCTTACTCTTGGCCACCACACCGGCACCTGCTTGGTAGTGCAAGGTACCAGCTTGGCTCAGGAATGAGCGAATCATGATAGCATGATTGAAGTCCCCATTGAAACCTAGGTAACCTATAGCACCACCATAATAGCCCCGGGCCCGGTTCTCATATTTATCAATCAGGGTCATCGCCATCACCTTCGGCGCACCGCTCAGTGTGCCTGCAGGAAAAGTATCAGCAACCATTTGAAAGCTACTCACATCATCCGACAGCTCTCCCGTCACCTTACTTACCAAGTGGATCACGTGGGAGAAGTATTGTACCTCCTTAAAGGTTTCTACCTCCACATTATCTCCATGCCGACTCAAATCATTGCGGGCCAGATCCACTAGCATCACGTGCTCGCTATTTTCTTTAGGGTCAGCCGATAGCTTTTCTGCCAAAGCCCGATCAGCCTCATCGTTGCCCGTACGCAGGAAGGTACCGGCAATAGGATAAATGGTAGCTTTTTTACCCCGTACCACCAATTGTGCTTCTGGTGAACTACCCATGATCTTGAAGTTCCCGTAATCGAAATAGTATAGGTAGGGTGAGGGATTAATACTCCTTAGGGCTCGATAAACATTAAACTCGTCTCCCTTAAAGGGCGTCTGGTAGCGGCGAGAAAGCACAATTTGAAAAACATCACCCCTATGGCAATGGTCAATCCCGTGCTGCACCACCTCCAAAAACTCATCATCAGTAAAATTACTAGACTCCTCTCCGGTCCTAGAAAACCTGTAGCCAGGTAAATTCCGGTTATTGATTAGTGCAGCAATGTCATCCAGGCCACTAGCAGAAGCATCTTCCTTCACCCCATGTTGGAAGATGTACAATTCATTCTTGAAATGATCTACCGCAATTACATATTGGAAAACATCATACCGGATCAGTGGAATATCTTCGTCTGCTTCCGATATATGATTCAGCTCCAAATCCTCAAAATGCTGCACCGCAGGATAAGCAGTGTAACCAAACAAACCGTTGTTGGTGAATTTGAACTCCTTACCGTGAGGCACAAAAGCAGCAGCAAACTCGCTCAAAGCATTCACCACCGCTCCTTTTTCCAGAGTTACTGTATCTCTGGCACCGTCGGGATAACTCCGGGTGAGTGAATCTTTAGTGAGCGTAAACGAGGCAATGGGATTACAACAAATAAAGGAGAACGCATCCTCATTACCGTGGTAATCAGAACTCTCCAACAGTATCGGATTCCGGTATCGGTCACGTAGCTTTAGGTAGATACTCACCGGCGTTACCGTGTCTGCCAGCATCCGTTTATACTGGGTGTAAATATTGTACTGTTTCAAGGTGAAAGGTATTTGCAGTGGTTACAGGTATCGGGTGAAACGAAGCCTCACCCACGATTAAAGGTACATACAATTCCGTGATTGGAAAGGTGTGGTTTGGGGGTTTTTATAGACTGCGCCAACCACGCCAATAGCTACGCCATCGGCCTTCGGGGAGAGGCCATGTAAGAGAGGATGATATGCGTGCTGTACCGTGTTTCATAATCGAACCTGCTAAGTAGCGGTCCTAAGACTCCGCAAAGAAGCAGAAGATTTCTCCCCAAAAATGGAAAGCCTTTGACATATTTGAAACAATTTCGTCTAAATCTTAGACAATTTTTAAGGCTAAAGCCACCGCAACCGATTGAAAAAAAGAGAAGTCATGAGAATTCTGAGCCCAGACACTGCAGTTTTAACGCAGCAGCCAGCCAGAAAGAACAGCCCAAAACGAAGCCATGACAATATAGCCGACGATCAGGATTAGTATGACACATGAGGGCCTCACCCCATTCCCTATTCTACACACATGTTCTATACTATTTGGGCAAATATCATTGTCTCATCGGCTCATCTACTCATCCCTAGTCGTTATTATCTTTGTGTTTCGATTCCCAAATAATACATGCATTTAAACTATTACTTCTTGCGTCAGTGGGTTGCTGCTCTGGAACCTAGATGGGTAGGCTGGAAACTTGGGGAGTGCTTTACCCAAGCTAAAGGGGAGCTAATTTTGGGCTTCTATCGTGCTGGAGAAAGCTGGTACCTCAAAGTGGCTATGCAAGGAGATTTTGCTGGCTTGGCTTTGGCGGAAGAATTCCATCGCGCAAAACGCAACAACGTAGACCTGTTTACTCGGTTAATCGATTTGGAAGTAGTACAGGTAGAAATGATGGAAAACGAACGGGTGTTTGCTTTGCATTTTGAGCAAGAAGAGACCTTACTCTTCAAAATGCACGGCAACCGTAGCAATGTTTTAAGTTTCAAAGCCGGTGAACTCAATGGCATGTTCAAACACAAGTTGGTGCAGGATAAAGAAATCCAGCTAGACCAACTCCATCGTCATTGGAAACCCACACAAGAAACTTGGTTAGCTGCCAACGGTCACATTTTCTCCGTGTGGCCCACCTTGGGAAAGGAGCCCTTAGCATACCTCATAGCGCAAGGGTTTGAACAACAGACGTTGGAAGAACAATGGAATCGCCTGGAGGCACTCCGTCCACAGCTTGAATCGCCGTCGGAATATTTGATTTGCACTTGGAAAGGCAAACCAACGCTCTCGTTAGTACCTGTAGGTGAGATTGAGGCAAGGCATGACAACCCCATTGAGGCCGCCAACGATTTTTTCTATCGATATACTCGAGTATACCACTTGCAGCGTGAACTCCATGAGGCCACTGCTCGCTTGCGCCAAAAACTACGCCGCAGCTATAACTATCTCGACAAGACTCGGAATAAGTTAGAGGAACTCCAACAAGGCATGAGTTACCATCAACTTGGTGATATCCTGATGGCCAATTTGCATGCCATTCCACCCCAAGTTACTAAGGTTACCTTGGACAACTTCTATGCCCAAGAACCCATTACCATTAAGTTAAAAAAGGATCTTAGCCCTCAAAAAAATGCAGAAGTATATTATCGCAAGGCCAAAAACCAGCGATTGGAAATTGCACAGCTAGAAAAGAGCATTCGGCAGAAAGAGAACGAAATTCTAGAACAAGAGGAGCACCAAGAGGCTCTGGGCCTACTAGATTCGGTTCGTTCCCTACGCCAATACCTAAAAAAACACAAACTCACCCAGGAGCATGATGGCAGTACAGATGCTGGCCCTTACCGACGCTATGCCTTTATGGGGTATGAAATCTGGGTTGGAAAAAGCGCCAAACACAATGATGAACTCACACAACGATACGCCACCAAAGAAGACTTATGGCTCCATGCAAAAGACGTAGCAGGCTCCCATGTAATCATCAAACACAAACCTGGGCAAAACTACCCTGAGCTAGTTATCGAACGGGCCGCTGAGTTGGCAGCTTTCTACAGTAAACGAAAGCATGACTCTCTATGTCCGGTTATCTACACTCCCAAGAAATATGTACGCAAACCCAAAGGGGCCCCCGCGGGAGCTGTCGTGGTGGACCGGGAAGAGGTCGTAATGGTAGAACCCGCTCGCGAGAGCTAACCCAAAAGCCTCTCGGTTTTAGACAAAAAATATGGCAATTCTCTCCCATCGGTCATTACCATATTTATCAATTTTCTACCTTGGTCTAGCGATTTCCGCAAGGTCCCAAACAACGCTAGTGCCCCCAAGGGGGTAACTCATGGACGTACGCATAAAATTCTTAGGTGGCGCACAAACCGTAACCGGTTCCAAATTCCTACTGGAAGTCGGGAGTTACAAGGTAATGGTAGATTGCGGCTTATTCCAAGGGCCCAAAGAACACAGGGTGAGGAATTGGGAGTGGTTACCGGTTGACTTCTTCAAGATTGACGGTGTAGTACTTACCCATGCCCACCTAGACCATTCCGGTTACCTACCACGGCTATATCGCAGCGGATACCAAGGCAGCATATACTGCACCCAGGCCACTGCAGAGTTGTTAGAAATATTACTTAAAGACTCCGCCAAGCTTAACATTGAAGAAGCCATCTTTGCCCGTAAAAAAGGGTATTCTCGTCATCAGTTCCCTCGCCCATTATATGACATGGACGATGTCAATGACACACTCCCCCATATCAAAAACATTCCCTTTGACGAAGCCTACATACTACAGGCAGGCATCAACGTTTCGTTTCACAAAGCTGGCCATATTTTAGGGGCAGCCTCATTAATGTTCCAAATAGAGGGGGACCACCAACGCAAACGCATACTATTCTCGGGCGACTTGGGGCGGTACAATCAACCACTAATGCCCGATCCTACCCCATTTGAAGAAACTGACATCCTATTTATTGAGAGCACATATGGAGGACGTAGCCATCCTGACGGTGACCCCAAGGAAGCTTTCAAAGAGATAATTAACCGAACAACAAGCCGAGGCGGCTCCGTAATCATCCCATCCTTTGCCCTTGGGCGTACCCAAAATTTGTTGTATTACCTCCGAGAACTCTTTTTGGACAATACCATCGATGATATCCCCGTATTTGTGGATAGCCCCATGGCCATCAACGTTACCCACCTTTATCAGGAATATGATCATTTACACAAGCTGAATACCGAGGAGGGGGCCCCAGACATATTTTCCCATCCCAACTTCCACTATGTAACCAGTCAGACAGAATCCACTGCCCTCAATGAACGAAAGGGCCCTTGCATTATCATCAGCGCTAGTGGTATGTGTACAGGAGGGAGAATTCTTCATCACTTATACCATAGACTTTCCCGTGAGCAAGATTCTGTTTTCTTTGTGGGATACCAGGCACAAGGCACACGAGGCCATCGTCTTCTGAGTGGCGAGAAAAAAATCAAAATATTTGGCGAACAAGTAGAAGTCCATTGCGAGATCGCCGAATTCCAGGGATTATCTGCTCACGCTGACCATAATGAGCTTCTACGGTGGCTGAGCAATTTTAAGAAGGCACCTAAGCAAACCTTCATTATTCATGGCGAACGAGATAGCTCCGTCGCCTTGGCTACCGCCATTCGCGAGACCCTCAACTGGTCCAATGTAACCATCCCTAGCTTCCTGCAATCCTTCCACCTTTTCGAGGGGATTTAACCTCGGCCGAATTTTTTAGTAAATTTAAAACACTGATATACAGTCCCTTAAAAGATTTCTTGTGATTTTTCACCACCTCAAGCAACCCGAACAGGGTCTTACACATCTTGCCCATGAATGATGTGAGAAAAATGTTGAGGATTCAAAAGTCCAATACAGAAGCCAAACTTCTTGAAGGTTGCCGAAAAGGGGACCGGAAAGCCCAACGTGAGCTATACGAGCGGTATAGCCCCACGCTGTATGCGGTATGCCGCAGGTATATCAAAGAGTTGGACGAAGCTGATGACATCCTAATCAAATCATTCACGAGAATCTTTGAAAAGCTGGATCAATTTAAGGGAGACGGAAGCTTTGAAGGCTGGATGCGCCGCATCGTAGTCAACGAAGCCTTGGGGCACCTTCGGCGCACCAAGATGTATGTGGAGGTAGACGTAGAGCATGCCGACCGCGAACCTGATTACCAAAATGCCGCTTCTCATCTGGAGGCTGAAGACTTGATGACACTCATCAATGAACTGCCACCGGGATACCGAACAGTATTTAACCTGTTCGCAATTGAGGGATTTTCGCACCAAGAAATTGCCGAGCGCCTCGGCATTAGCGAAAACACCTCCAAATCGCAATTGAGTAGAGCACGAGCGCTCCTCCAAAAGCAGCTCGTTGCCTTAGAATCGATAGACACAACAAAAACGATGGGTCATGAGTAAAGAGCGCATCGACACACTATTTCGTCAAAAGCTAGAGGATCACCGCACTCCTCCCCCAGCCCAACTATGGGATAAACTGGAAGAGCAACTAGGCGATGAGGAAGAAAAAAAGCGGGGTGGCTGGATCATTTACCGGGTAGCAGCGGCGGTAGTTTTGCTGATTCTTGTCGGTTGGTGGGGCACTCGCACAAACTGGACCGACCAAACCCAACTTTCAGATACCGGAGAAAGCGAAGAAGTTCAGAATATCGCATTGACCGGGGAAAGTGAAGAGGTTCAAAATCTTGTCGATACTGGAGAGCCTGAGGAAGTACAAAATCTAGTCGCCACGGGAGAATCTGAAGAAGTTCAAAACCAACCTGCTCGACTGCAGATGGCTTCCACCGGAGAGAGTGAAGAGGTACAGAACCTATTTGCTACGGGAGAAAGCGAAGAAGTACAAAACCTATTCGCAACGGGGGAGAGTGAGGAAGTACAGAACCAACTTGTCGCTCAAGTAGAAACTTCCAAACCTTCTGCAGCTTTAGCGAGCTTGGAAAATATATCCACTTCGCTAGGGGTAGCATTTAAGCCTGTACAGACATCTATCGCCCAAGTGGACTTAGTAGAGATACCCGAAGGACTAATTCCGAATTGGAATGAATTTCCTGAGGACTTGGACCTGCAGGACGCCGTAGCCTTCGCTAGAGAAATGAAACAAGGCGATTTCTCTTTGGCAGACCTACGGGACGCTAAGAAAGAGCTTGGGGAGGAAAATCCCATCAGCTTGGCCTCTCTTCGGGATGCCAAAAACGAGTTTCTAACTTTTAACTGGGTAGGAGACGACGACTAAATCAGAAAGATCAAAAACAATACTATAACTCAATAATTACTTAGGACTAATGAAAAAAGTATTTCTCATGATGACAGGCGTTGCCTTGTCCGCTGGAGTGTGGGCGCAGAGCAACCAAACAGAACGCGATGTTGAAGACGAGATGGAGCAAGCACAAGAGGAAATTGAAGATGCTCTTGAAGAGGCCTTCGACGAAATTGAAGATGTACTTGAGGATATCGATGTAGAAAACCTCGTCAATATCCGGATGGGTAATCGCCAATTTACCCTTGATCAGGAAGGCAACTGGAATTGGGATGACGATGATGATGATTATCGTAAACGTCGCAGATTCCGTACAGAGGATAGCTGGAACCTGGAAGTAGGCCTTAACAACGTACTGACTGACATTGTGGCCTTCCCTATTGACCAACCCTACAACTTAAGTACTTGGGAGAGTCACTACATTGCCTTGGCACGCAACTATAGTACTAAACTAGCCGGCCCTTTATACATGGAGTACGGTGCTAGCGTTTCCTGGTACAACTTCGTATTTGACGACGCTGATGTACGCGCTATGCGAGGCGCCGATGAAATTGAATTTTCATATGACACGTCGGACATCGTACATATCCGTAGCAAAATTCAGGCGCCCTATGTAAACGTTCACTTCGTTCCCGTGCTAGACCTGAGCAAAGGCACCCTTGACCGCAGCTATCAAGGTAAAGGATTCCGTATTGGGGCAGGAGGATACGCAGGATATCGCATCGGAGGCCGTACCAAAGTCGTTTTCGAGGACAATGGTGATCGTCAGCGCCTTCGTGATACTGACAATCTATTCCTGGAAAACTTCCGCTATGGAGTGCGTGGTCAGATTGGCTTCCGTGGCGTAGACCTTTTCCTAAACTATGACTTGAACGAAGTATTTGCTTCTGGTCGTGGTCCCGAACTCAACGCTTTCAGCTTCGGACTGGTATTCTAATACGCACACATACACCTGTTAACTACCTTACTCAACCGCTACATGGCCAAACCCCTGCCCTCATCGGCAGGGGTATTTTTTTGCTCACCATCACAAACCTATAGAATTACCAAGATAAAGTAGGTCATAGTCGGCACCAACTATCGAGATCTATAGCACTTAGGTATCCCTTAACAATTGTCTATACTTATGAGGATTGTTTCTTTCTAGCATCATCAAAAACCATAGACCAGTGGGCCCACCCTATTTTCAAAACCATAAATTTGTGCCGCATTTGAACCAAAAGGCAGACTCCACCCAAACCCAAACAACATGAAGGTAGGCATGATCTTGGACAACGAGTTCTCTGGAGACTTACGCGTAGAGAATGAAGTCTATTCATTGAAAAAAGCTGGGCTTGAAGTATCCGTTCTATGCTTAACCCATGGTAGCAAACCAATACATGAAACCTTCCATGGCGCCGATATCATTCGTATCCCCGTTTCACTTTTTCGGAAGAACAAGATGAAGGGCCTTGCCAATACACCTTTTGATATATGGACCAGGTGGTGGGCACGTCGTATCGTAAAATTTGTCAAGGAACACAGTATTACTGCCTTGCATGCGCACGATCTCAACATGTTGCCTACAGCCTTTCTTGCACGTAAGAAGCTAAAACAACCCCTTCCCGTAATTGGAGACCTACACGAAAATTACCCAGCGGCGCTAAAGCATTATTCCTTTACTCAAACCTTTCCTGGCAAATACATTGTTTCTATTCCTAAATGGGAACAGTCAGAAGTACAGTGGGTGAAAGAAGCCGATCATATCATCACCGTAATTGAGGAAGCAACAGAGAGGTATGGTCGATTAGGGGCTGATACGAATAAAATCTCGGTCATAGGCAACTATGTAAATGAGGACCTGTTTTTGGACACACAATTCGATCAGGAGGTCATTAAGAGGTATGCTGGTAAGTTTGTAGTATCCTATGCAGGCGGGTTCGACATCCATCGAGGATTGGAAGGAATTATTCGGGGGCTACCACTTCTGAAAGATTCTGTTCCCAACCTATTACTAGTACTCATTGGTCAAGGAAGAAACCAAGAGGATTTAAAACAGCTAGCACAAAAGCTTGGTGTTGGTAACCATATAGAATTCACAGGCTGGCAAAAACCTCAATCTCTCCCCTCATATTTTAAAGCCAGTAACCTGTGTCTTATCCCCCATCTAAAAACCGAACATACGGACAACACAATACCCCACAAGCTCTTTCAGTATATGTTGCTAGAAAAGCCTGTTATTTCCTCCAATTGTAAACCACTAGAACGGATTTTACTGGAAACGAAAGCGGGATTGGTTTACCCTTCCGATGATAGTGCTGCCTTTGCAGAACAAGTGAATTATGCTGTAAAACACCCAGATGAGTTGAATCAAATGGGCAGAAACGGTAAGGAAGCCGTAATTAGTAAATACAATTGGGATCATACGGCACAGAACCTCATCTCCATCTACAAAAACCTCGGTTCATAAAACATTTTTCAAATGTCATCTACACAAGAATTTGCATCCACATATTCCACGGATAACCCATCCCTTACCAAGCGTTTCGAAAGAACCATTCAATTCCTTAACAAACACGCACCGAAGCAAGCAAACGTCTTAGACCTCGGTATACCTAATATGCTGGCTGAGCAAATGAAGCTACAAGGGTATAGTGTAAGCAACACAAAGATGGGACAAGACCTAGACCTGGATTATGAGGTGGTTCGCAACCCCGAAATAGAGGTGGTTACAGCCTTCGAAATCTTTGAACATTTGGTAGCACCATTCAACTTGCTTCGTGCCATCAAAGCTCCGTATTTGATAGCCTCAGTCCCCATGAACCTATGGTTTGCCAGAGCATATTGGAACGAAAAGGACCCTTGGGATCGCCATTACCATGAATTTGAAGATCGCCAGTTTGATATGCTCCTAGAAAAAGCAGGCTGGACTGTAAAGGCGAGTGAAAAATGGAACTCATATTCTAAGCTAAAGCTGGGGATTCGCCCCATTCTGCGGCGGTTTACACCAAGGTACTACATAGTATACTGTGAGCGTACTGAAGGTTTTCAAGTCCAATAGATAGCAAACCCAAAAGCCCTCCATCAAACGGATACAAAGTATATCGGTTTGATGAAGGGCTTTTCTTTATAGTGAAGCCACTATAAATAAAAAAAGCCTCATAGGTAAACCTATGAGGCTAGTAATAAAAA
>DMST01000070.1:0-2603 GCA_003454975.1 Cytophagales bacterium
CCTATCCAGATGGCCCCAGATGGCCCTTCAGTTATGCGAAATACGAAATTGTTTCCCAAGCCGTCCTCGCGGACGTAGCGAACCAAGTCTTGCCCATCCCAACGGTAGAGTCCGTTCCCGTTGGTGCCAATCCAAAGCCGTTGTTGGCTATCCATGAATAAAGAAAGGATGTATTGCGAGGCCAGGTCTTGTACCTCTTCGGGTAGGGAGATCACGCCCGCTTCCAGCCGATAGAGGCCACTACGAGTCGCAATCCACAACCGCCCCAGGGAGTCTTCTTCTATGTCCCGTACCTGATCGTTATTCAGTCCCTCGGCTACTCCATATTGCTGCACCACTCCATTGTCCCACTGCAGCAGTCCGCCATAGGTGCCCAGCCAGAGCTGGTCTTCCGAATCCCGGAACAACGTTCTGATCAAGTTGTCCTCTCCCCAGGTATGGCGCTGGAATTCCTCCCCGCGCATTTCCCATAGGCCCGATTCGGTGCCGATCCAGGTGACGTCTTCCTCGCCCAGTGTAGTATGCACAATGCCGCTGGTGAGACCCTCGGGTTCCGAGTAGTTGGTAAACATACTGTTGGACACCTGCCAGATGCCGTCACGGTAAGTAGAGATCCAAAGGTTATCCTGATTGTCTAGAAAGATATCGCTTACCTCGTTGAACAAGTTGGCACCATCCTGAAGGAAAGGCGTCCACTTACCGTTGGCTAAGCGGCCGATGCCATCCTGGCCACCTACCCACAAGGCACCGTAGCCGTCTAGGTACGTAGCCCCCAAAGAGCGCGAAGGCTGGCCCGGCTCGTTCGAATATTGGGCTTCCAGTGAGCCGTCAGGGTGCAGAATAGCCAAACTGTTGAGCGTGCCCACCAGAATATTGTCATCATGAATGGAAATGGAATAGATGGCATTGCTGGTGAGGCCCAGCTGATCGTCCATCCGTTCCAGAGCCTGACCAACAAAGCGATACAAGCCATCGCCGGTGGTGCCAATCCACACGTGCCCCTGCGCATCTACGGCAATGTCGCTCAGGGTCATATCCTGAATAGCCGCCAGCTCGGGGAAAGCGGTAGTGCTTCCATCCCGGTATTTTAGGACCCCTTTTGATGTGGCCAGCCAAAGATTACCCTCGGCGTCAGCACTGAGGGCGAAAATATTGATCCCCCTCAAGGTGGAATCTTGCAGCGCCTGGTGGAACTCTCCTTGCTCATACACCACCAGTCCGTTGCCTTGGGTGCCTACCCAAAGCCGATTTTCTGCGTCAGCGTACACCTCATAAATGGCATCATTGGTGAATGCCTTCTCGTTTTGGCTGTTGAAGGTTTTGAATTGAACTCCATCAAATCGGACCAGCCCGGCATAGCCACCAAACCATAAGAAACCGTCGGTAGTCTGCGTGCCGGTGAGTACATTATTGCGGGGCAGGCCGTTGTCAGTCGTCCAGTTACGAATCAGGTATTGGGATATAGGAGATTGTGGGTTTAGGCCCATAGACGGCTGGGCCAGAACCATCATCGGAAATGAAAGTATACTTAGTGATGTGATGACAAGTCTGTAAACAATCCTTATCAGCATGATGAGTTCTTACAGTGAGTGAAAGTGCTATGTACAAATTTGGTCACTGTTACCCTAGGATGAAAGTAATGTGACTATGGATATAATGTCATGCTAACCAAATGCTATCTCCCAGACGTAATAATTAGGACTATTACAAAGAAGCAGTGGGGAATGGGTGGGGAAGTTCCTGCACTTGACAAATTGAACTTGAGCGAGGGAAAGCGCAGAACATAAGAGGGAGCCTGGCCGCAAAGTACATTTGGTGGCTAAAAATGAAAAAATCCCTGAGCCACAGACCCAGGGATTTTAAACCACTCGTTAACTAGAACACTGTAGATCACGAACCCTTGTCAAGTAGGGTGCGGCTTTGCAAACAATTTTCCTTTTGCTCTCCTAAAGGGGGAGAAAAAGAAGGAAAGGCCCGGGTTAGCAACCCAAACTTTTCCTTGTGGCTTAGTACTTATTAAGGGTTGAAAAATTTCATAGAATGACTTTGCACCCCTTGTGTGGCATTGAGCAGGTACATGCCCGGGTCCAGATGCTCGGGGAGTTGTACCGAGATTTGGGTGCCACGGGTGGTCAGGTCCAGCTCCTCTTTGTGTACCAGAACACCGCGCACGTCGCGCACCTCTAGGGTCACCGATTCTTCGGAGCCTTTGCTGTACCAGCTAAAGCGCAGGATGTTCTCCTCGATGGGGTTGGGGAATACCTCCACTGCCAGCGGTAGGGCAATTCCCTGATCCTCAATGACGGCTACGCGCGAGTACTTCTCGGTGCCATCGTTGCGCTGCAGGCGCAGACGGTAGAAGATCACCTCCTCAAACCGGACGGCCTCCTGATAACCGAGAGCCTCCTGTAGAGTAGCCACGGTCTCGAAGAACTGGCCGTTGGCGGAGCGCTCTACGGTGTAGCCCTCGGTGCCCAAGGCATCGTAGGCATTCCAGGTGAGGGCAATGCTGCCGTCTTCTAGCTGCTCTCCGGTCAGGTGCAGGCTCTCCAGCCGCTGCGCGGTGGGCGTTACGTTTTGCACCGCAAAAGTGGCGGTTACGG
>DMST01000070.1:2625-8786 GCA_003454975.1 Cytophagales bacterium
ATCTTCCAGGACGTTTCCGTTCTGGTCGGTGATGCCATCCACGCCCAAAGCCAATGTGGCTCCGTCGTAGGTCACCGTAAACTGATCGTCGAAGTAGAACGCCACCGTCTCGCCTTGGTAGGCTACCCGATACATTTCCTCGGGAATCTTCACGTAGCTGAAGTACGGCTCGCCACCGCCGAAGGGCGTTACCAATCCCTGCTCTTGCAGGGAGAGGGCGTCTCCTGCCAGCGAGGCTTCTGCAATGGCCTCGGTGAAGGTGAGGGCAATCGTTTGGCTATGCTGTAGCGCACCATTCTCCGGTGTCATGCTGAGCAACCAGGGCGAAGTCTGGTCTATTCGGCCCTGAATCGCCCCCGAATACTCGGGGAATCCGTGAGCACCGTAGGCCACGGCCCGCACCTCGTAGTTGCCATCGGCTACACCGGGCATCCAGGTTACCGCATAGGTGGGCTCCTCGCTTTCGGTAGCCCGGTTGGCTACGTGATGGTTGGCCAGGGCTTCCTGAGTCATCGACTCGATGGCGTGCCACTCACTTTCATGCTCGGCTGAGTACTCCAGCACCAGGCTATCCAGTGTGCTATGCAGCTCGTACAGATCGTAGCCGCCCAGGGTGAAGGTCACTTCAGGCTGGGCCTGGTTCACCTGCCAGTCGGCGCTGGGGGTCAGCAAAGCTACCGGCGAGGTTTCCTCACCCAACTGCCCAATGATGAACGAGTAGGTCACCGTGCCCGTACCCTCGATGCCGTTACCGGCCAGGTCAGTTACCAGTGCCAATTCGATGGTCACCGTACCCCCGAAGTGGTCTTTGAGCAACTCCTCGGCGAAGATGAACTGAACCTGATCACCCAGACATACTACCTGAGTGGGCTCCAATTCTTCGGCAGAAGTGGCTCCGTAGTCCAGCACAGAGGAGTTAAACTGGTAGCCTGCCTCGCAGTCGATGGCCTCGGTAAAGGTGAAGGCCACGTCGTCTTGGGAGTCGTATACCCCATCTTGTGGCGAAGGCGTACCCAAGAGGGCCGGGGCTACCCGGTCGATGAGGCCGGATGCCGTGCCCGATACGGGCTGGCGGCCGGTGTTTCCCGTAGCTACCGCACGTACCGTGTAGCTTCCATCCAATACGGTGGAGGCATCCCAGTTGAGGGTATCTATCGGGATTTCATCCGCTACCCCTTGTGCGCGGTGACGAGCTTCCAGCTGCGCCACTGTTAGGGTAGAAGCCGTAAGCCAATCTGCATCCACGTCCCGTTTGTATTGCAGCGCAATCTCGCTGAGCGACGTAGAGGCCTGGAATACATCGTAATCCGTGATGGCGAAGTGCAGCGTTTGCTCGGCTGTGGCAGCGTTGATGCGCCAGTCCTCAGGGCCCACCAGGGTTACCGACGAAGGCGACTGCTTAAAGTAGTCTACCTGGAACTGCCACGTAGGGGCAATCGGGTCAGACGCATTGCCCAACCAGTCGGTGATGGATCTCACCTGTACCTCCCACCGGCGTCCGTCGTAGGCTTGCAGCTTGGCCGGATTTATGGTGATCACAATGCCGCTTCCGCTACAGGTGTAGCTAAAGTCCACGGTCTTGAACAATTCCACTTCGGCGTGTACATCATCCGCCAGCACCTTCACGCTTACGTTCGTGCCGTTCAAGAACGTCTCACAATCCAGGGCTTCATCAAAGCTGATGGCGATCTCGTCTCCCTGACTCAGCAGGCTATCTGCCGGCGAAGTAGTGCCGACGATTCGGGGCGCGGTACGGTCTACGGTGCCCGTCAGTATGTTAGAGTAGGCGATACTACCGTTCTCGTGTACTACCATGGCCCGCACCTGGTACTGGCCGTCTACCAGATCGTGCGGCAGCTGCCAAACGAAGGGGTAGGTAGGTTCCGAGTAGGTGTTGAGCATTTCCTGGTAGTAAGCCAGGAGTACTTCTACGGAAAGCGTTTCCGTTTGCTGAGTTGCATCCGTTATGCGCGTCCATACTTCATCATTCACCCGCTTGTACTCTATCACAATTTCCTTCAGCGAGTGCTGGTTCTGCTCCACGTCGTAGTCTCTCAGCTTGAAAGTGACGGATTCGGTGGCATTGGGATCCACATCATCGATCACAAACCAGTCTCCCAGGTCAGATTCCAGGGTGATGGGCGAGATGGGCTTACGGAAGTGGAATTCCAATTCCAGGGTATCAATTACGTGGGCCTCTTCAAAGTAGGTAAACTTGTTACCCATACAAGCAGGCTTAGCAATGATCTGGATATCCTCAAAATCGTAGGCCGGTAGGTCTCGCTTGTTGAGGTAAAGCGTAGTCTGGTAGGAGGTGTCAGCCTCTACCCAAACGGTGGCCCCCCGATAGCTATTGACCCGAATACCCTCTATTTCGGTATTGAGGCCGTTGCGGTTAGATCCCAGTGGGGCTGCCACCATGATTAATCGGTTCTCTCCAAACGGATTACCGGAAGAGACTGAAATGGGTAGAGCGAAGGGTACTTCAGGGTCCAGATCGAAATATTTCGTCGGCATTTGGTTCCCTTGCTCATCTAGTAGCTGTAGCGTGGGTTGGTCCCGCGAGATGGTGCCCGGTACGTACGGACATGAGCTCCGGCCTCCTACTACATTAAAGAAGGGCGTCATTCGGGTGTTGGCGTATACCCCCGATTGCAGTACATCTACGCTGTAGTGGTCCCCATCATCCTTGTCATCCAGCGAAAACTTGGTCTTGAACGACTGACCCGTGGTTTGATTGATGGCATATGACCAGGTTTGCTTGGTTTTTACATGCCCGTGGATGGCCGTAGTGGCGTCCGCCTCTTTTACATTCTCTACGTAAGTACCACCGCCAAAACCAAACCATGCCTGCACATCGAAGGTGAGGTGCATTTTGCCCCCCAGCTTGAGCGAAAGAGATAAGATATGGTCATGCGAATACTTATCGGTTTCAGAAGAGCTACTACCGTAACTACGCGAGACCTTAGAACCTCCTCCAAAAGTGATGTTCTCGATGGGTTCAAAGAAGGAAATCTTTTCAACGGTTTCCTCCCATTGAGAAAAGTCAAGCTCCCTCTCTGAGTTGGAATGATGGAACCGCTCTAACTCATGTAATGTCAAGTACTTGCGGTAGATAACATCATACAAGTTTCGGGTTGCATCATCCCATGAGGTCAGTATTTCCTGAATGGGTGCAGACGAACACTCCTGTTTTTCTTTATTATACCCTGCATAGGTTGTACAGAAATTGGAGATTTCGTTTCGGTACCCAAGGACCTCATCGATGTCATCGAAACGATCGATTCTCCTGGAAGTAGAATTGGTACTGTTATTGGCTACGTAGGTGCACATTTCACAGATAGGCGTGAACTGAGTGTCCGCTACCTCCAGAATCCGTTGGAAATTCTCACGCGAATTTGCGATGTCTTGGATGATCTGTTGGGAGGACGCCACGTTGGTATCCGTTGATTCCACCACATAACCGCTGCCCGGCGTAGTAACATCCTCATAATACCGGACGGTGTTCTCAATCTGACTACGCGTGTATGCCCACATCGTAGAGATCCCCGCCGGGTTTACCCCCAGGTTTCTGGTTTTGGTAGGCACACAACTGTTGTATTCTAACACCTCAGTCATGCCGTAGGCAAGAATCAAGTTGACACCTACCAGTACATCGGCATCAGGCCCGTCCAGATAGCTCTCCAAATTTTCGCTTAGCTGGGCATTCTTCAGGGTGCTAAGCCCTTCAGTAAACTCCACCGAGTAGTTCAAACTAGAAGTCCTCGAGTTATCAACACCGTGGCTGCTGTTGATCTTGCTGATCAGCGTATATCCTGCGGCTGTATTGGTGTGCTCACGCTCCAGACCGTATTCCCAAGAGCTCTTTTTGGTGCGCTCTAGTTGAATCTGATAGCTCGATTTCTCCTCAATGGAAGCGTAGCTCTTATCACCAGGAGGATCACGAAGTACATTCAACAGTACCGGATAGGGATTATCATTGATCACAAATATATCCGCCCCGGGGTTCTGCTGTTGGCCCGTTACAAGGATCTCCTCGGTAGCAAAGCCCTGGTAGTTGCCATTGGCATCATAATAGTAAAGCTCCAGCAGTTGGGTATAAGGAGCTACCAGATTAGGGGTGGTAGCTTTTACCAGGAGAGATTCCCAGGCCCCATTTACATACTCCAGGGTGTCGTTGTCCAGGTCTGTCACCTCGCCCCCTTTGAACTTGGCCAGGATGTAGCCACTAGTAGCTGAGCAGGGTTTGCCGTTGATAATCTGCTCAGGGGTAACCGTCACCGTTATCTCCTGGTCTTCAGCCATTACATACGTGCCACATTTATTATCCAACACGGTTTCCGTTCCGGAGATGCTCAGGTTTGTACGTTCGTTGTAGCGCATATGACGCACCGGATTTTCAGGCTCCTCTACTTCAGAGTCAAGGAACCGGGTGTAGTGGCCTCGGTTGTTGACGTGTAAGGGGCGCGAACGGAAGTAGTCCAGCACCGCAGCGCTAAACGCATCGGGCTTGTTTACATCCAAAACGGTGATCTCGAAATCATAGGGGGGTAGGGTTTGGCTAATCCTGCGGTTTTCGGTATCCAAACGCAGATCTAGCTTACCTCCCCGGTCGCGTATTCTCACTACAAACTCATAGCCCGTGAACACATCACAATCTCCTGGGCCAGCAATCTCCACCGTCAGCGGATGGTGCGACTGCTCATACACCGCTACCTGATGAGCCTTTTTAGTAATCAGGTGCTCTACCGGGAACGTGATCACTAAGGTTGAATCCTCCGGATTCACCTGCATATTTTCCCCGGCCTGATAGTAATAGCCATAAGGGTCCATGGGTTGCCCTTCTCCATTCAAAGCTTGGTTTGGAATCTCTACCTCGTAGGCGGTGAACCCGCTCAGATAGTAAGGGATAGCAAAGGAGAAACGTCCCAAATGGTCGGTCTTGGTATCGGTCACCATTCTGCGTTCTCCTGCCTCGTTTATCGAGAATAGGATTAGCTCCAAACTATCACGGCCGCATCCGGTTTGGCAGTACAGGTTGGTCACGGTACCAGCTATTGTCCGGGTCTGCTGATTGATAAAAGCGTCAGCAAAGGACTGGGACAAGGATTCATCTAACGTTACCAAGGACGATGCCCGGTCGTAGTGCTGTACGTTGCCTGCTGGAGAAATGGTGTAGGTAATTCCCTCTGTATCGTACGCTAAATTACGGAAGTATACCTTTCCTTCTGCGTTAGCATACGCGGTGTCTTGGTAGGTGATTCCGTTCACAGAGGCTTGTAGGAGAAGGGAGTCACCAAGTACACCTGTGCCCTGCCCGGTCAGAATCTGTGCGGTAATGAGGCCTTTGCCTACTATACTTCCTCGTGCTGTCCGTGCGTATTCCTCCTCGGCCTGCAGAGCAGCCAAGTGGTACATATGGGAAACCCCAGGAGCCACGTTTACATCTTCAAAGCTAGTGGCGGAAGGATCAATATTGGTCACCTTTTGCCCGTCTCGGTAGAGTACGTAGTGCTTCAGGAGGTCCACGTTGGCTGGGTGAGACCAGCTAAGGTGCACACTCTGGGTGCCGTCGTTGGTGGCCTCCAGCGCTGTAGGGTACAAGGCGGGACTGGAAATAACCATCACCTGATCTAAGGAGACTGATACTGGCAATCCACCCTGTGCGTTCTGGTGCGCCGTCAGTTCAAAGGTGAAGGTGTCCCCTCCACTAATCAAGTCCTCGAATCCGGGTACCAATGTGTACTGTCGCTGAAGAGGAGCCAGGGGCAGGTTCTCATACCCAATGGCGCTGCCATCCAAGGGAGAAGGTCCTGTGTACACGCTGCCCCCCTTTTTGATGGTCAAAAGGAAACCATCATTTCGCTCCGTACTATAGTCCCAGGATAGGGTAGCTTCCTGAGACTCGGCAGTGTAAGCAATCTCCGCTACCGGAGTAGGCAATGCCTGGTAGGTATGATGCTCCGTAGCGAAGTCAGACCGATAGGTTTGCCCATTGCGGTAGGCCACGGCTCGCAGCTGAATGCGGTACGGACGCCCGCCTAGGCCCTGATCGAAGAGGTAAGCATATTGCGTTTGCGTATGGGGTACCTCCTCATGTACTACGGTGTCCGTAGTCTGAGTATTGATGATCAAAAGTTCTAAAGCATCTACTCCAGAAG
>DMST01000070.1:8828-9372 GCA_003454975.1 Cytophagales bacterium
AGAAGGTAAATAGGACCAGTTCACCCAAAGTGTATCATAGTTCAGGGCATTCAAAGAAAGTTCGGGTACTTGCAAAGCAGGGAACACAATATTGGCGGTGTCTCCTGCAGAGGTGTACCAGGCATCTTCTTTGATATCGAAGGTTTTTACCGTGTAGGTGGTATAGGTTTCGGGCAAGCCCAATGAATCGATGATCCAGGTGTTGGGGTAGGTTACAGACGCCACACTGTCCAGACCACGGTACAGCACCGCACCGTCGTGCAGGACTTCTTCGGGATATGTCCAGGACACTTTCACGGCATTGTCCTCCAGCTGCGTACCCGCTACCAACGCAAGATTGGCCGTAGGGGCTACCGGATTGCCCGGTGCGGGATATAGGGCATCTACCGTAATGGGCAATTGCGAACTAATCGTTTGGCTGCTACGGTCTACATAGGCATATATATCATAGCGATAGACCATGGTAGGCAAGCCGGTGCTGTCTACAAAATGGTGAGGACTGCCCGCCGGTACCCGGCCAATCTCCTCATCGTTCCGCGCAATC
>DMST01000070.1:9426-12145 GCA_003454975.1 Cytophagales bacterium
GTCCACGTTGTTTCGGCGGTGCGTCCAGCTTAGCTCCACCGTACCCAGTGCCTGGTTGGTAAAGGCCGAAGCATACGCAGGGGCTTCCAATGGAGGATAATCCAAGCCTTGGTTGGTCTTGCTACCTGCATCCAGGAATACCTTCTGACCCATGGCATTGGTAAAGTACGGACGCACCCAGTAGATGGCACCACCAGCGTTGTTGTCGTCCAGCGAATCTATGTACACCATGGGATTACCCTGGCGAATATCGGCTACCTCATTGGTGCCGCTACCTAGGTATACCTTCACCCCGCTAAACTTGTCTCCATCCATGGTCCAGCGCACCTCGTTGGTCAGGTGGGTAATGTTGGTCGCATCGGCTAAGGCAAAAACCGAGGCAAATTCTCCCCCCGCAGGCATCAAGTTATTCGTTACATCCGTGTGGATGTGCTGAACAATGCGTTGTGGAGTGTTGGTGACAGCTAACGGCAACTCGCTCACGGTATGCGTACCGGGCGCTACGTATTGCAGCGTAGGATTCTGATCGGGCAATTCCAGATCGGCCAAGCGGTAGTAGCCCGCGCTGTCGGTTTGTGTCCAGGCTCCCAAAATACCTACCCAAGCATGGGGCTGGGGTGCATTGTTTGCATCGTACACGTAGCCCTCCAATTGGCGATAGGTCTTGGCAATACCGTAGTCCCATGCTTCGTCGGACCTACGTCCGTCCTGATATTGGGCATACAGCTTATACTCCATTACCTGACTTGCCGGATGTTCGTGCAACCAGGCCCGTTGCTCGTTTGGTAGTACCGTGGTGTTCCAATTGCTGTTTTCAGCCGTTTTCCAGGCCAGATGAAACTCCACCTCGGTATAGTGCGGGTACTCCCACGCTACAAAAATGCGACCGCGACCGTCTTTGCTGGCTGTAAGTACTGGCACCTGCAGGTCGGGCGAACCAGTAGCCAAAGTGGGTGCGTTAGGTACGGGTAGGATGAATCCTGAAGCTACTTCAGCATTGGAGTAATCGTAGTCTTCAGAAGCCGAAACAAACAAGCCTTCGTCAGTATGCTTATAGACTGCAAGAGTGAGATTCCCATTTGCGGCACTTACCTGTGGCTGGAATAATACATAGGGGGTGATTCCCGCAGTTTGCGTTCCGTGCGCTGCCTTATCTAGTGGTGTCGCTTCCTCGTCCAGCAGCATTAGGCCATCCCAGGAAGTCCAGGCCAGCTTGGTTGTGCTTACGTTAGCGTCCAGGTAGGCGCCCACACTGCCAGCAGTAGCTGCTGCGGAGAATACTACATCTCCTACACCAATCATCGGGTAGCCCTGCGATTGGCTTGCCAACTCGTGTGCTTCCGTGGCTAGGGAATGGGCCGTCAGGATATAGGTGTAAGCCTGTCCGGGGTAGCCCAATGCATCCACTACAGTATAATTATCTCCTGCGGTTTGGTGAGGCAAGGTAGCCACCACGTGCGTCACGTCCGTAGCTTCATTGGTACGGGTGAGAACGAAAGAAGAAACCACTGCATCCGTAGGATATTCCCAGGTGATTTCCACCACCTTATCGTCGGTAGTTGCTACCGCAAACTGGCTGGCCACAGCCAGGGCAGGGGGCACCACATTCATCACCTCTTCTTTCCCCTGGTACACGAAGGTACGGGTATCGTCATAGTAGTAGGACTTGAACCGATAGCTGTGCTCGCCTTGTGTGGCCGAATAGTCAACATAGCGGGTAGCATCTACCAAAATATCGATCAACTCATCGTCGCGGTACACGTTCGTGAATAGCGGCTGGCCTGCTCCCGCATGGCTAGGAGTACTCGTCCACGTAAACTGCAGGCCGTTGGCTACTGCATCAGCGGCTACCTGTAGGTCAGTGATCACGGATGCGTCTTTCTCCACGTCCAGATCCAGATCGTACAGTACGAAAGGGGTTTCTGCTTGTGGCGCCAATCGAGTCAGGGTAAACGTATCTTCTTTAAGTACCTCATTGGTCAAACTCTTCCATACAAAACCCGCTTCAACTCCGTACACAATGCCCGAATAAGCTAGCGCTCCAAAAGCATCCGTAGTCACCGTGTCCACCGTAAGATCCACAGTGGTGTTTTGTAGAATCACCGGGTGGTTGGGCAGTACGTATTGGCCTTTCTTGGATACCAGCATCCCCGATACCGCACCGTTGGGCGCCAAGCCTACAACGCCCGACTGAGCCAAGGCTACTTGTCCGTTTTTCATCGGTAGCACGCTGTACGTATAGTCTTGCCCAAACAGCATGAGAGTATCTGTATACGAGGCTTCGCTGGAAGGCATCAGCACCAGAATTTCCCCATCACGTTCTATGCGTACGGTGTCGTATCCTGCATTTATGAGGTGGGTGGCATTCCAGCCGAGGGAAATGGCATTCCCCATAGCCGTGACTTGTACTCCTGATAAGTAATCCAAAGCCGTATGAGCATTCGACTGGCCTTGATGATCTTCGTCCTGGAAAGACCGCTCCAGGTCGCTATATACCGGAGTAGCACTCCAGGTATAGGTGCCGCCACCCACAATGGAGGTGCTGCTCTGGTACACAAAATCATCGGTGAAGGACAGCGCATCTAGTGCGTAGGTGTCTCCGGTTTTCTCCGGCGTCACCGAACCTAAAATTACTGACTCACTACCCTGGTGCCGACGAAGGATGTATTTATCGGCCCAGACACTTTTGGGGCTAATGGCGAGCTGAAAGGCATAGGGT
>DMST01000070.1:12182-16018 GCA_003454975.1 Cytophagales bacterium
GAAAGGCATAGGGTGATCTCGTGTGGGGGGTAGCCACTACCTCTGGTGCTCCTGGGTGGGTAAAGAGGTGCGAATCGGTTTTCCGGGAGATGAGGCGCCCCGTTCCCGTTTCGTAGATCGAGATCTGGTAGTCCCGTTCGGTACCCGTAGCCAAGGGCTGATCTAGCCAAACGGATACTGATTTGTTCACTTCAGGGTCTACGAAAGCGAAACTGGGTTTCCACCGGATGGGAAATTGGGCATCGTCGGTAGTACCGATGGTCAATGTTTGCCCAAATATATCGTCCGGCAGGCTAATGGTTTCCTGATCAAACGTCCACTGGGCCAATAAGCCATCCGCCGCACGGTCATAAATATCCTTGTAGTCCGCCGCTACCTGATCGGGCGTCCGTGCCTTGGCCCACATCCGGATCATGCCAAAGGCTCCGTGATAGTTGATCAGTGAGGAATTGCTGTTGAAATTCCAGAGCCTACCAAACTCCGTCTGGCTGGTAAGCCCTGCATTGGCGATGGTATTGACCTCTTGGAAATCCAGAGCGCTTGAGGGGCTCATAGGGATGACTTCTCCGTTGTGGAACACCCGCAGTGCTGATCCGGTATAGGTGATAGAAACGTGGTTCCAGTCATTCCAGGTAATGGGGTTGGCTTGCGAATGGTAGTGTTGCCCATTCACATTCAAGAAGTATTGACCAGAGTTGAGCAGGGATACCAAAATGTTGCCTCCATCTAGTAGCACATGGTGTTTTCCCATGTTTTCAGGATTCACCCACATCTCTGCGGTCCAGGCGTTTAGCTCCCCCAGCCCCGCCTTGGCGTATACTCCGTCGTGCTGGTTGCCCTGCATCACCAGGGAGTTGTCAAACAACAGTGCCTCTTCGGAGATGTCCGTCAAAGTGAGCTCATCGCCGTATACCAGCTTTTGCAAACCGTTGGTTACGTCCAGTACCTCTATGTACGCCGCTTGGTTCTCCAGGCCTACCAGCAGGTGGTTATCAAACTCGTAGGTGAACGTAACCCGGGCTTCGTTGTCACTGGTGGCCGCGAATTCGAAAGGCTTCGTGGTGCCAGTTACCGCCACTGGTGTACTCAAGAACAGGTTGTCCTGTAGGTTGTACGCCAAAATGTAGTAGGTGTATGCGTGATCCGGCTCCAGACCATGGTCCGTATACATAGTTTGCTGATCGCCCAGCAGGTTAGCCATGGGCCATACTACGCCCAGGTCCTCTCTGAAGATCATGTATCCTTCCGCTCCTGATACTGCCGACCAGGTGAGATCGATTTGGTTGAGGTAGTCCTCCTGAGAAGCAGCAAACCCGGCCACCTCATTTTGAGGCTGTAGCTCGCCAAAGTACAAGTCGTTCTGATTGGTCGTTTGGAAGATCTCTAAGCTTCCGCTACCAAAATTCTCGTACCCGGTGCTAAAGAAGTATACCTGTTGGATCGGGTTTCCTTGGATGGAATTGGAAAGATATCCGCCCAAGGGCAGTAGGTTAGGATTCGTAGTGGTGGACTGGCCACTTAGCTCCAGCGTAGTTGCGGGGCTAAAAGTGCTGACCAAAGCCACCGTCTCTCCGGCTACGTCCAGGAAGATGACGTCGTTGACATCATCGAACCCTGTACCCGGGGAGACCTGTGCGGCGGCGAACCTGGCGCCCAGTAGGCACCAAAGTATCACCAGACCGGCTAGGGTCTGTAAAGTATGTTTCATGGTTAAATTCTGTTTTGAGGTAGGAATTTCACGGCATGGGTTGCCTCCGCTACCCTATTTGAGGGGAGCAGATTCCGTGAATTCGTACGGTGTGGGCTGATTTACTCTTGTCCGGCTAGTTGCTGTTTCAACTCAGCTACCTCCGCGCGCAGCTGCTCATTGTCTGCCTTCATATCAATCATGTACAGCGTTAGCTCCTCTATCTTTTGCAGCAACGTAGCGTTGATGTCCGTCTGTAGGTAGCCTTGCTCACTTACCTCTTCGGTAGTGGGTACCTCGGGCAGGTGCTTGTTTTCGGCTATAAAGGCCGCAACCTCTTCCAAGGGGCGCAACTCGTAATCATCCGCAAACACAAAGTCGGCCCAGGTGCCGTTAGGTTTGATTTCCAGCTCCATCACCTTGGCCCGGCCGTATACTTCCAGATTCTGGTTGGCATTCAAAGCCCCCACCGTTACTTGGTTATTAAATTGACTGGCGCCGGTGGTAATGAAGGTGCCGCTTACGTTTACTGTGTTATTGAAATTACTTGTTCCAGTGGCCGTGAGTACCCCTTGTAGGTTCGTGGATCCAGAGGCTGTCAAGGTGCCGCCCAAAGTTACCGCTCCGGTGATGTTACCCGTACCTTGTACATGCAAAGTGTGTGTGGGATTAAAGTCACCTCCAATGCCCAAGCGTCCATTCGCGGATATTTGCATCTTGGTGCTGCCCTCAAACCGGAAATCCATATTGCCATCGCCTTTGTGGTTGATGACAGAGTTGCCACCGCCGTGGTCGATCTCGATGTATTCGGCCTCGTTGGCATTGTCTGAGGCCCGCACCGCACCCACTACATTAAACTTGGTAGTTGGTGATTCATCACCGATACCCACATTACCATTGGCGGCAATCCACATCCTCCCGGAACTGTTCGTACCGAATTCGATATCGGAATTGGCGTGGTTGAAGATGCCTGCGCCACCGTTGCTGCTTTGACTGAGGCTAAACCGATCGCTGTAGGATTTGTCTTTGGCTCGAATATCCAACTCGGCGTAGGTTTGGTATGGCCCGTCCTGAATAATTTTTATGGTACCGGTACGTGCCTCGAAGCTAAAATCGTCGAAGCTGTAGAAATTAGTTCGATTCGACATCGCTGGATCAGAAAGAGCACTTCGGTGGATGTACATTTTCCCGTTGCCTTCGTTGGTAAAGTTCCACCGATAGCCATTCTTTTTCATCTCGTAGCTGGTCGTGTGATTTGAGTGGTCGTTGTTTATCACGTGGATATCATAATTGTTTGCGTTTACTGACTGAGCCTTGGCTGAATTTGAAACTACCAAAAGACCAATGATAGATCCTGCCAGAATCAGACGTATTCTCATTGCTTGTGTTATTGAAGTTTTCATGATGAGTTAATTGTTATGGGTTTGTATTATTACTGTAGGTGAATCCGACTTTCTCATAGTCGGGTGATACGTGAGCGCAATCCTGATGGACAGTATTCTAGCATTTAGCTAGCTCCTTTGTAGGTTTCTTTCTCGTGTTTGGGCCAGCCCTTTAGGCTGGTTTCCAGCTGGGGATTACTTCCCCGTTGGTTGGTTCAAAGGTGGGCATAACCCTAGCAGGGCACACCACGGAATAGGTGCACAACAGGTAGGGATAGGGGGTTACAAATAGGTTGGCAGACTCTTTTAATGATTTGATTTTGAGTAGATTAAGTGGTTGTTACGTTTTTAAATAATCTCCGGCACGTTTTGTAATCAAATTATTATGTATACCTGAATGCATTTGCAAGAGGGAGATAAATCCGTAGAATCATGTCTCTTGAATTGCGGTGGTTTTACCCTATCCTTAGTCATGTCTTGTGGTTTGTGACTTTGGTGTAAGGCTGGGGTGTCTGTAGGATTGCCGTATCTCTTTTAGCGGAACTGGATACGTGGTTTTATTTATAACTATTTCAAGATGGAGTTGCCCTGGGAAATGGCTCCTGGGTACCTTACTTTGGTTGATGCCTGCCGTGGTCAGTGGGCAGATAGATTCCCTTATGAACCAACTGGCAGGGGCCACGCTGGTGGATAAACCGGCTTTGTATCTTGCCCTTTGTTGGGAGCTGCGCAATGCCGATGCCCCTTTGTCTAAAGAGTACGGCTTG
>DMST01000070.1:16053-16597 GCA_003454975.1 Cytophagales bacterium
ATTGAAGCCGCCCAGGCCCTGGAGGATGCCCCTAGCCTGATTAAAGCCTACAGTTTTACGGGGGTGGCTTATCGAAACATGGGATATTATCCGCAAGCGCTGGAATACTATACCTTGGGTTTGGAACTGGCCTTGGAGGAAGACGACCAAGAACAGCAGTGTTATGGCTACATCAATATTGCCAATCTGCACCTGATTTTAGAGGCCCCGGAAGTATCACTGGGGCACCTAAACAACCTGCGCCCCCTCGCCGAGGAGTTGAACAATCCATCCATCTTGGCTTATATGCATCTCAATTTGGGCCGTACCTTTCTTGCTCTGGAGCGCTACTCAGAAGCCTTGGACGCTCTGCACCAGGCTCTTGAGATTCGTATCCTTACCGGAAACCGTAACGGCCAGAGTGTTTGCAAGAGGTATCTGGGTGATGTGTACTCCCGGGTAGAGAATTACCCTGCGGCACAGCGGGCCTACGAGGAGGCTATCGCCTTCATGGATTTTGAGAACGATCAGGCTCTTTTTTCGGCTACCCTCAATGGACTGGCTA
>DMST01000070.1:16639-21152 GCA_003454975.1 Cytophagales bacterium
TGGACTGGCTAGGGCGCTGCTTCAACAGCAAGAATACCTGCGCGCCGAACGGTTTGCTATTCGCAGCCTGGAAGTGGCCCAGAAGGTGTCCTTACTCCGTGCTATGGAAGCCGCCGAGACTTTGGCAGACATTGCCCGCATTCAAGGAGATTTTGAAAAGACACAGGGCTACTTGCAGTCGGTGATTGACTATAAAGACCGCTTGTTTTCGGAGGACCTGCAACTGCAATCCAACCTGTATCGGTATCAACTCCAAACGGCTGAGATTCAGTATGCGAAGGACCGCCAGGAGCTGGCCTTTGTAGCCGACAAGAAGCGCTTGCAGGTGACCAATTGGTCGGTGGGCGGTGGGCTATTGGGCCTACTAGTGCTGGGGGCCTGGTTTATTGTATATCGGCGGCGTGCGGCCCTGCATAAGCAGCATCTGGCCTTTGTGAAGGCCCAGAATGAGGCCTTGGAGGCCCGGGTCCACGAGCGTACCCGTGAGCTGCACCAGAAAAATGAGGCCATTCAGCAGCTGCTGGAGAAAGAGAAACGGCTGATGCAGGAGCAGCTAGATCACAAGGAACGAGAGTTAAGTATTCAAGCCATTCACGGGCAGGAAAAGCAAGCCTTGCTTACCGAATTGCTCGGTGAGGTGCGTAAGTTGAAGAAGAAGGAGGGGTGGAGCAAAGCCAAACTACTCCGCACGGTGGAGCAGAAGGTATATGATGTGTTGCAGCAGGGGGACAACGATGCGAACTTTATGGTGCACTTTGAGGGGGTACACCCGGCTTTTTTCCAGGCTATCTTATCTCATGCAGACAACCTGACGGCTAACGAGCAAAAGCTCTGTGCTTACATTAAATTGGGGATGAATAATAAGGAGGTGGCGCAGATGCTCAACGTAGAGCTGGGTACGGTGAAGAGTAACATCAATCGCCTAAAGAAAAAGCTGCATCTATCACCAGATGACAGCTTTCGGCAGTTTATTGGTAATGTACGGTAGGGGTAAAAAAGAAAATGCCGCAAAGCCAAATGGCAATTGCGGCACCTACCTCAGGAGAGGAGTCAATGTCGATTAGAACGAAACCTTAACCCCCGGATTACGCCCTTCATACTCTTCTTTAAAGAAATAGTATTGAAAGCTAACCGATTTGTTATCTGCTGAACGGGTGTAGTCTTCGTTGTCCATCTTCTTCACCGGCCGCTCAAATTCAAATACCGTCGTGTAGTTCATGTCCCCAAACAAGGCAGATGGGTCCATGCCCTGCATATCCTTAGAGTTGCTCATTTCCTCTTTTACCTGTTCTGCATGGTCCCAGTAGGGGGTACGTTCAAAGGTGCCTCTGGAGAATCGGTAATATTCTATCTGAGAGTTCTTGTTCTCATCTTCAAACACCCGATTCGCTCCCGCATTGAGTGCATCTATGTCGGTAAAGTCGAAGGCCACGCTGATGGCATAGGCCTCCCGGTCCGTGATCACCCGTGCGTTCGTTACTCCAGGAATCGACTCTAACTCTGCTTTCTGATCTTCAAAGTCGGTCTCCATGTTAGCAAAAGGGTCCTCTTCGCCCATATCTTCCAGATTGACACCCATAGCGGCCATCATGGATTTCATTTGGCTCATGTCTACCGTTAGGGTAAAGGTGCCCGAACCATTTCGCTTGATGTACACCTGCTCCCTGATCTCCAGGCAGCTAGTGAGAAAGAAGAGGCCCAGAATGAACAGACCAATGGTACTCTTGGGTAAATGCATGATGCTTTGTTAACCTAGTTTTTTGTACTTGATCCGGGTAGGCCCTTGGTCGCCCAAGCGTTTCTTCCGGTTCTCCTCATACTCGGTGTAGTTTCCTTCAAAGAAATACACCTGCGACTCGCCCTCAAAAGCGAGAATGTGGGTAGCGATCCGGTCCAGGAACCAGCGGTCGTGGGAAATGACTACCGCACAGCCACCAAAATTCTCCAGACCTTCCTCTAGTGCCCGCAACGTGTTCACGTCCAGGTCGTTGGTGGGCTCATCAAGCAGCAATAAGTTTGCGCCCTGCTTCAGCATGAGTGCCAGATGCACCCGGTTGCGTTGTCCACCACTCAATTGGCCTACCTTCTGGGTTTGGTCATTGCCTGAGAAGTTAAACCGGCTCACATAGGCGCGGGAGTTAATCTCCTTGCCGCCCATGTGCATAATTTCGTTGCCTTCCGAGATGGTCTCGTACACCGTTTTATTAGGATCCAGGTAGTCATGCTCCTGATCCACGTATGCCAGCTCTACCGTACTGCCCACATCAAAAGTCCCTTGGTCGGGCGTCTCTTGCCCAGTGATCAGTTTGAATAAAGTGGTTTTACCAGCGCCGTTGGGCCCAATTACGCCTACAATCCCTCCTTGTGGTAGGGTGAAGGTCAGGTTCTCGTACAGCAGCTTGTCGCCATAGGCTTTGGATACCCCGTGGGCTTCTATCACCTTGCTGCCCAGGCGAGGCCCAGGAGGGATGAAAAGCTCCAGTTTGGCTTCTTTCTCTTTTACCTCTTCGCCTACTAGCTTGTCGTACGCATTCAAACGTGCTTTGCTTTTGGCTTGGCGGGCCTTGGGCGCCATCCGAATCCATTCCAACTCACGCTCCAAAGTCTTTTGCCGCTTGGTAGCCTGCTTCTCTTCGCCAGCCAGGCGTTTCTGCTTTTGGTCTAGCCAAGACGAGTAATTGCCTTTCCAGGGAATGCCTTCGCCGCGGTCCAGCTCCAGAATCCAACCGGCCACATTGTCAAGAAAATAACGGTCGTGCGTCACGGCAATCACCGTACCCGAATACTGCTGTAAGTGCTGCTCCAGCCAGTGCACGCTTTCCGCGTCCAGATGGTTGGTGGGTTCGTCCAGCAGCAGAACGTCAGGCTCTTGCAATAGCAAGCGGCAGAGGGCCACCCGGCGCTTCTCGCCACCACTCAGGTTTTTGACAAGGGCATCCTGCGGAGGCGTGCGGAGAGCATCCATCGCACGCTCTAGCTTGTTGTCCAGCTCCCAGGCGTTGTTCTGGTCTAGCTTATCCTGTACGTCTGCTTGCTGCTGGATCAGCTTGTCCATCTTATCCGGGTCTTCCAGTACCTCAGGATCAGCAAACTTTAAGTTGATTTCCTCAAACTCTTTGAGCAGGGCCACCACTTCGGCTACCCCTTCTTCTACTACTTCACGCACGGTCTTCTCAGGGTCAAACTGGGGTTCCTGTTCCAGCATGCCCACCGAGTATCCGGGAGAAAAAACGACCTCTCCGTCATACTCTTTATCTACACCCGCAATGATGCGTAGCAACGAAGATTTTCCTGCTCCGTTTAAACCTAACACACCAATCTTAGCACCGTAAAAGAAGGATAGATATATATTTTTAAGAACTTGTTTGCGAGGAGGATAAATTTTATTGACCCCCGCCATTGAAAAAATGATCTTCTCGTCACTCATGGAATAGACTTTGCAAAGTGCACAAATATGGGAAAAATATTCAACGGGGTGGGTTTGTACTTAGGATTATATTAATTTTCGCGTTGTGGTATAAATTCGCACCCTCAAACCCTGCTTTTTACTTTTATACTATACATACTTAAATACTTATCAATTGTGGTTTCAAATGAATTTGGTTACGTAAAAGGGGATAAAGTTTACCGAAAAGGTTTTCTCGATTATCCAGACAGAGAGATTGGCGAAGTAAAGGACAATGATGAAGAAACTTCATTCCAATATTTCGTGAATCGGTTTTCACTGATTGAAAAGAAAGTTGAAGATCTAGAGAACGCTATTGCCGAAGCCGAAAACAAGGGATCCTACCTAATGAAACTCTTGCACCTCAAAGAGATGCTTAGTGAGTTTGATGCCATTGGAGAGTACATCCCGCTGTTGGAGCGGTTGAAGAAGCATGAAGGCACGCTTTCAGAACTGATTCAGACCAACCGTGAACGCAACCTAGAAATTAAGAAGGGCTTAATCACTGAAGCTGAAATTCTCAATGAAAAATCGGACTTCGATGATGGCGTGGATGATTTCAAGGAGCTCAAGCAACGGTGGATCCGTACCGGCGCAGTAGTGAAAGAACAAGAAGAAGAGATCGAATCCAAGTTTCAGTCAATTCTGGACGACTACTTTACCCGAAGAAAAGAGTACAAGGAAGAGAAGAAAGCTTTGGTGGCAAAGCAGATCGAATTCTACAAAGAGTTGATCATGGAAGCCAAAGACCTACTCAACCGTCGTGAAGACGTAGAACTACCTGAGCTGCAAGAACTGCAGAACAAATGGAAAGATGGCCCACAGATTAACCCTCGTCGTTATGCGATGATGGTGAGCAAATTTAAGAAGGTAACTGGCCGTGTGTACAAGATGCGCATCAAGGGCGAGTCCATGTCTTCTTACAGCGATCGTGATCGGGGTGGCTACGGCGACCGTGGCGGCTACAACCGTGGCGGTGGTGGCTACAACCGCGGTGGCGGCGGTGGTTACAATCGCGGTGGTGATCGTGATGGCTACGGTGGTGGCTACAACCGTGGCGGTGACCGT
>DMST01000316.1:0-350 GCA_003454975.1 Cytophagales bacterium
GCGCAAGCTGGGTAAGCCCCTCCCGCAGCTGACGGATTCCGTAGAGGGCATTCTGGTACGTGACCGGGTTCACTTCGTGGCTGTATACCGCCTCCATTAGGTGGGCCATGGCGTTCATGGCGCTAGTGGCCGCTAGCCCTTTGGGCATGGTGGCAGTGAGGTGGGCATCGTAGATCACGTGCTGGGGCAGCACTGCGTTATCCCGCCCGGTGGTTTTGCCTGCCTCGGTAGAAATACCCCAAATATTGGTCATCTCCGAGCCTGCGTAGGTGGTGGGCACCGCTATGATGGGCAGCTTGGTTTCCAAAGCCAGGGCCTTCGCCAGCCCGATGGAGGAACCGCCTCCCAGG
>DMST01000316.1:401-2006 GCA_003454975.1 Cytophagales bacterium
CACAGCACGTCGCTTTGTTGCGCTTGGCAAACCGCCAGTGCTTTGTCTACCAGCCCCTGCGGCACGTGCTGGATCACCTCGCCAAAGTGATACAAGCGGTCCGCATCAAGGACTTCTCCCACCCGGTCAATGATGGGCTGCACCCGTTTCTCCCCGATGATAAAAGCTTTCGAGTAGCCTTTGAGTAGCGTGGGTAGAAGATCGATTTTGCCCTGCCCAAAATGAATTTGACCGGGAAATAAAGTATAGTTGAAGTTGTAAGGATTCATAGTTGATGGAGGGCAGCCTCAATCTGGGCCACCGTTTTTTGGAGGGCAGGCAAGTACCTAGTTTCCATTTCTTCTACCGTGACGCGACTGGCGTGCCCACTGATGTTGAGGGCGGCTTGTACACAACCCGTTTTATCCCGAACGGGGCAGGCGATGGAGCGCACGCCAATCTCCAGCTCCTGATTGGCAATGGCATAGCCTTGCTTCCGGATGCTATCCAGGTGCGCCAGGAACGCAGGCTTATCTAATGTGTGCGAGGTAAATGCCTCGTAGCTCAGCTTTTCCAGGATGGGGTGGGCTTCCGCAGGCGATAAATTCGCTAATAGGGCCTTGCCCATCGAGGTCGCGTGCGCGGGCAACCGGGTGCCCACCCCCAGCGCGATGGTCATGATGCGCTTGGTCTGCACCCGGGCGGTGTACACAATCTCCGTCCCGTCAAGGACGGAAAGCGAACACGATTCGTTCACCGCCTCGGTAAGCTGCTGCATGTAGGGCCGAGCCAGTTCAGGCAAAGACTGCGAAGACAGAAAGGAATAGCCCAGGGAAAGTACCTTGGCCGTGAGCGAAAACCACTTGCCATCCTCACTGGTCACGTAACCCAGGTGCTGCAGGGTGAGCAGAATGCGGCGGGCATTGGCCCGGGTCATGTCGAGCAAAGTGGCCATTTCGGTGAGCGTCATCCGTGGATTTTCGGCCCCAAACGCCGATATCACTTTTAACCCTTTCTCAATGGATTGGACAAAATCGGTCTTCTTGATGCCTTCGCTCATCCGGTAAAGATCTTCCTTTTTTTCTAAGCCCAATTACCCTTAGGAAGGGTTGGCTATTCATCTTACTAAGCCCGAGCCAACGTAAAATCATAGTGCACGTCCCAGAAAGGCGATGCCACACCCCACTTCTCGGCCTGCGCCGGATCTTTAATGCTCTCGTACTTCAGAATCAACGATTCCTTCACTCCAAACACCGCGTCCGAATCCAGGTATTCATCCCCTTCGGTGAAGATATGCGTGATCAACTGCTGATAGCCTTCTGCTTGGACCCAAAAGTGGATGTGGGCCGGCCGCATGGGATGCCGCCCAGCGGCACCCAACAGCTCACCTACCGGGCCATCAGTAGGCACAGGGTAGGAGGTGGGTTTCACCGATTTGAACCAGAATTCGCCCGTCTCATCCGTAGTGAATACCCCACGCAGGTTTTGCTCCGGTTGGTTGGGGTCTTGCAAATCGTAGGATCCAATGTCGTCTGCCTGCCATACATCTATGGTAGCTCCCGCGATGGGTTTGCCCGCCTCGTTTAGAATCCTACCGCGAACAATGGTGGGCTCGCCCCGCTCCGC
>DMST01000316.1:2041-4941 GCA_003454975.1 Cytophagales bacterium
CCCCGCTCCGCTTCAGAACCCCGGGCAATGTTATCACCCATGGCATACTTAGGTGCAGTGGCATGAAAAGGTCCGGTTACCGTGGTCTCCGTCACTCCCTCGCTGTGGCGGTGGTTGATGGCATCTACCAGCATGGATACCCCCAATACATCCGATAGCAGGATGAACTCCTGTCGTTTGTCGTCGCACTTCTGCCCCGTTCGGGTCAGGAAATCAATGGCCTTGAACCATTCCGCTTCTGTAGGTTCTACATCACGAACAAAAGCATGCAGGTGCTTGATCAGCTTGCTCAAAATCTCATGGTCACGGTCCGTATTGCAATTCAAACGGTCCAATACCACTTCGGTCAGGTTTTCTTCGGTCAGGTTTCGCATATCCAAGATGGGGTTTTAAGGATTTCCTTTTTGTCGAAACAAAATTAGGTGTATTATTGTTCAAAATAAAAACATAAGTTCAAAATATGAACATTTAACCATAAGCACATGGCTGAAGCACCTAAATTCGAAACAGAAGTACTTATCATTGGCAGCGGCCCTGCCGGATCTACGGCCTCCGCTTTATTATCCTCCTATGGTATTCAGAATGTAGTCGTTACCAAGTACAACTGGTTGGCCAATACACCGCGGGCGCACATCACCAATCAGCGCGCCATGGAGGTATTCCGTGATTTGGGTATTGAGGAAGAGGTAATCGAGAAGGGAGTTGCTCAGGAATACATGGGTAATAATGTGTTCTGTGAGAGTATTGCCGGTGAGGAATTGGGGCGCCTGCATTCTTGGGGCACTCACCCACTACGGAAGGCCGATTATGATTTGGCGAGTCCTACGGAAATGTGTGACATTCCGCAAACCTTGCTAGAACCTATTTTAGTAGGAGCGGGTGCCCGCAAAGGCTCCAAGTACCGTTTCGATACCGAATACCTGAGCCATGTACAGGATGAGAAGGGCGTTACGGCTACTGTAAAGGATCGTTTGAGTGGAGAAGAATATCGGATTCGTGCGAAATACATGTTGGGTGCTGATGGTGGAAATAGCCGGGTAGCCCAAGACCTGGAGCTGCCCTATGAAGGTTCCATGGGTGTAGGAGGGAGTATGAATATTGTCTGCCGCATGGACCTTAGTAAATATGTGGAGCACCGACCTAGCGTGCTGTATTGGGTGCTGCAACCCGGTTCTGATGTAGGTGGCATTGGCATGGGGCTGGTACGGATGGTACGGCCTTGGAACGAATGGCTGATTGTATGGGGCTACGACATCAACGAAGGGGCACCGGAGGTAAATGATGCCATGTGTACCGACATTGTACACAAGCTGGTAGGCGATGATACGATCCCCGTAGAGATTCTTTCGGCGGGTACCTGGACGGTGAACCACTGCTACGCCACTACCATCGGCAAGGGCCGAGTATTCTGCTTGGGCGATGCCATTCACCGGCATCCACCTTCTAACGGGTTGGGTTCTAATACCTCGCTACAAGACTCCTTCAACATTGCCTGGAAACTCGCTTTGGTGCTCAAGGGGCAGGCAGCGCCTTCGTTGCTGGACAGCTATCAGGCCGAGCGCGCACCCGTAGCCAAACAGATTGTGGACCGGGCCAATAAAAGCATCACCGAGTTCGGACCCATCTTTGAGTCGCTGGGGCTTACCGATACCAACGACCCGGAGCAGATGAAGGCCAACATGGCCAAGCGGAAGGAGAATAATCCAACGGCGGAGCAACAGCGCGAAGACCTGCGTAAGTCCATTCTTTTCAAATCGTACGAGTTCAACTGCCACGGGGTGGAAATGAACCAGCGCTATACCTCGAATGCCATTGTAAGTGACGGAGCGCCGGAGCCAGAGTACCGGCGCGACAAGGAATTGTACTTTCAGGCCACTACCTGGCCGGGTGCGCGACTGCCGCACTGCTGGTTGGGTGACAATGGGCACAAGATCTCCACCCTAGACGTGGCCGGGCGCGGTCGGTTCACGGTGTTCACGGGTATCGGTGGCGAGGCTTGGGTAGAAGCCGCGAAAGCTATTGCCCAGGAAACGGGGGTGGCCGTCAACACGGTAGTAGTCGGCCCCGGTCGTGACTACTCCGATCTGTATGGGCTTTGGACGGAGGCCCGTGAGGTGAAAGACTCCGGTTGTCTACTCGTTCGCCCAGACTACCATATCGCCTTCCGCGCCCAGGAAACGGCAGGGGATGCAGAAAACCAGCTGCGCAATGCATTTAAACAAATCCTAGGAAAGTAGGCGGAGCCTACTTTCCAATGTCGAATGCTAAATGTTGAATTTTTAATGAGGAGCCTTTCAGGGTTATATCTGTTGATACGAACTACGTCATGACCATTCAAAATTCAACACTCAAAATTTAAAATTATTGACCGCGTCAATCGAATCAATCCACAATCGAACCAATCAAATCAATGAAAAAGGTACCGGTACTTTCCATAGAAGAGGCAGTAGCTAAGGTGAAGGACGGCGACACATTACTGTGCGGGGGCTTTGGTATGACCGGAAATCCGGTGCATTTGCTCAATGCACTGGCCGAAACGGAGACCAAAGGCCTGACCTACATCGGGAATAACGTAGGTGAGCCTAATCTGGGCGGTGGCCGACTGCTGCTCAACGGGCAGATTAAAAAGATGATTGGCTCCTATTTCACGAGCAACCCCGATGCGGTAACGGCCGCCCAGAGTGGCGCGGTGGAGTACGAATTATTGCCGCAAGGCACCCTATCGGAAGCCATTCGTGCGGGCGGCATGGGCATCGGAGGGTTCTTTACTCCTACCTCGGCGGGTACGGTGCTGGCCGAAGGGCGCGAGTGCCGTATGCTCAATGGTACGGAGCAGGTGTTCATCGAGGGTATTTGTGGCAACGTCGCCTTTCTGCGTGCCTGGAAAGCCGATACGGCGT
>DMST01000316.1:5005-5352 GCA_003454975.1 Cytophagales bacterium
CGGCGGGTAATCTGGTGTACCGCATGACTGAGCAGAACTTCAATCCGGCGATGGCCGCTGCTGCTGATTTGGTCATTGCTGAGGTGGAAGAGATTGTACCCGAAGGGTCGCTCAATCCGGATCATATCCATACCCCCGGCAATTTTGTGGACTACTTAGTGCAAGCCGAACTGAAGGTGGAGGACCTGGGCTCTTCTGCTTCCGTGAAAGGTAGTTTGAAAAAGGTCTCCGAAACGCGCATGAACATGGCCCGTCGGGCATTGCAAGAGCTGAGAAAAGGCGACATCGTAAACCTGGGTATTGGCATTCCTACGCTAGTAGCGGACCTCATCCAGCCCAAGGACGGC
>DMST01000316.1:5444-7499 GCA_003454975.1 Cytophagales bacterium
CGGTATGCTGGGGGTAGGCCCCGAACCGGCCGATGGTGGCGGCGCGATGGACAACCCCGTGAATGCGGGTAAGATACCCGTAACACCGCTACCCGGGGCAAGCTACTTCGACAGCACGCTCTCCTTCGGGATGATCCGGGGTAAGCACGTAGACGTAGCCGTGATGGGCGGCCTGCAAGTAGATGAGTCGGCCAACCTTGCCAACTGGGCGGTGCCCGGAAAGCCCCTGCTGGGAGTGGGAGGCGCCATGGATTTGGCCTCTGGGGCCAAAAAGCTCATCATCACCATGACCCATACCAACAAGGACGGATCGAGTAAGCTGGTACCTAGCTGCACCCTGCCACTTACGGCCATTGGGGCCGTAACTATGATCATTACTGACCTGGCCGTGTTTGAGTTCGTAGAAGGTAAACTCACCCTTACCGAGGTGATGCCCGGCGCTACCCTGCAACAGGTGCGCGAAAGTACTGGAGCTAAGTTTCAGGAAGCTGTGAAAATGTGAGGCTTTTGCATGAGGATACAAGCGGACTCTGAGGTACGCTTGGCTTATTCAAAAGTGAGAATGACGTTCACTCGGGTTTAGGGAGCCAGTATGAATCCCGAATGGGTAGAGAGATAAAACAAGGAAGCGAGAGCCCAACAAGCTGATCCAAATCATAGAGGTATCTTTGGATAAGGAGATGATCTTTTCAGCATCCTTTGAAGAAAGAATAAGACAAAGGTATTGCCTGCCAGCCGATATTTTTTTCAGCCAATAACAAATTTCATCGGTTGTTAATATTATACATTTTGACTCCAATGTTGTTTAATGATTGCCAAATCACGTTAAACGAAAATGGGTAAAATACAATAAACTATTTTCTGGCTTTTATTCTGGTCGACCCTTAAGGTTTGCTGCGCCTTGCGATAGTAATACTATTACAATCGTTTGAAATGATAATAATTGTATCATTGCGATAGTTAATTCCAAATATTATTTGCTATTTCGAGAACCTCGATGATTTTTCGATCTTCGAATAGTTACTTTTTGAGAACATACCTAAAACTTATAAGCATGAAAACGGGACGGGCTCTTTAGTCGGTGATTATGCCTTGGTCTATACCCTCCCCAAATCTCTCCTCTTCTTTTTCTTCTCGCCTTATTTTTTTGAGAACTAGCGTACATCAAGAATAGAGAATTTGCTTTTGCTCTTTGTGTGTTTAAGAACCGTAGCTTGATTTTTTATCCAAGCTTTTTGTCATCATTTTTTTGACAGAAAACTTAGTGTATTTAACCTAAAAACTATTCTTACATGAAACACGTGTTACTCACGGCGGCCGCCTTGTTGGTGGCCGGAAGTTCCGTTTTTGCCCAGAAAGTAATTCTGGAAAACGAACGCAATCTCACCCCAACTTTTGTTGACTTACAAGCCAGAGGCATCAAGGTAGAAAATGCCAATATCACCCTGCGGCAGGTATTGAATATGCAGGACAATGATGATCTGGTGCCCGTACAGCAATTTACTGACGAATTGGGCATGACTCATACGCGGTATCAGCAGTATTACCAGGGCATCAGAGTAGAATACAATACGTTTTTGGTGCACGCAAAGAATGGCGTACTCACTTCTATGAACGGTGAGTTTGAGCGCATGTCTCCCATCAGCACCACGCCCTCCCTTTCTGAAGGGGATGCTTTCACGGCTGCATTAGCGGCGGTAGATGCCAATGCTTACGCTTGGGAGAATGCCCAAGGCCGCGCTGCCTACGTAGAGGCCATGGGGCACCAGCCCGAAAAAGGTGAGTTGGTCATTGTGAACGACTGGAATAGTGCCAACGGCGTGCATATGGCGCCTCGCTTGGCCTACAAGTTTACCGTACACGCTGAGGAGCCTTTTGCCATCGACTTTGTATTTGTGGATGCGCAAAACGGAAAAGTGCTGCTGCGCAACCCGGATGTGCACCACGTAGACTGGACCAATGAGGAAAACCCCCATGCAGCATGCGCTCATACACACGACCATGACGCAGAATTGAACTTGAGCAACACCAACTGGGCACCATTGGCAGCCACCA
>DMST01000316.1:7635-20026 GCA_003454975.1 Cytophagales bacterium
GCCAATACTTCTTCTTCTTGGTCGTTTACCAGTGCTAGTGAACTGACCGACAGTGATAATAATTGGAGCGGTTCCACAGCATATACCACGGGTGGACTGGATGCCCAGTGGGCTTCGGGCAAGACGTATGACTACTTTGCCTCTGCCCATGGCCGTGCCGGTATTGATGACAATAACATGCCGATGCGCAACCTGGTAAATGCGTACAGCAACTGGTTCAACGCGCAGTGGTCTTCTTCTTACAATACCATGCGCTACGGTATGGGCTCCAACGGCAATAGCCCTTTGACTACTTTGGATGTAGGTGCCCACGAATTGGTACACGGCATCACTTCTTCCAGCTCAAACCTGGTATACTCGTATGAATCAGGCGCTTTGAACGAAGGCATGTCAGATTGTTTCGCTGCTGCCGTAGAAATGACCTATGCCCCCAGTAAGCAACCTTGGAAAATCGGTGAAGAGCTATCGGGTGGCTACATCCGCAGCATGGACAATCCCAACGAGAAAGGCGATCCTGATACCTATGGCGGCACGTACTGGCACACTAGCTCGGCTGACAACGGTGGGGTGCACGTCAACTCGGCCATCCTGAACCACTTCTTCCACATTTTGGTAGTGGGCAAAAGCAGCACCAATGATAACGGCGACGCTTTCAACGTAACGGGCATTGGCCTTGCAGATGCGGCTTCTATCCTGTACCGCGTGAACAATGTGTACCTGACTAGCAGCTCTAACTTTGCGGCGGCTCGTTCGGCAACAATTACTGCTGCTACTGACCTATTTGGCGCGGGTAGCAACCAGCTGATCCAGGCTACCAACGCCTGGTACGCCGTAGGTGTAGGTGCTGCCTACAGTGGCGGTGGCGGTGGTGGTGGCGGAAGCTGCTACGACGACGCTACGGCTACAGCGGTACCTTATTCAGAGAGCTTCGAAAGTGGAAGTGGTGTTTGGAACCAAGCGGATTGCGACGACATTAACTGGACGCGCGACAGTAACGGTACACCGTCCAACGGCACTGGCCCCTCTAGCGGATCAGCGGGTTCTTACTACATGTACGTAGAGGTGTCTAGCCCTAACTACCCTAGCAAGTCAGCGGATATTTTTGCTGCTTTTGACCTGAGTGGTACTTCTAGCCCTGAAATGACTTTTGACTACCACGCCAACGGTAATGCCGTAGGTACCTTGAAGCTAGAGGCTTCTACGGACGGTACTAACTTCACCCAGCTGTGGAGCTTCACCGGATCTCAAGGTGCTAACTGGAACTCTGCGTCGGTAGATTTGAGCGCTTACGCAGGTGCCACCGTTACCCTTCGTTTTGCAGCAACTTCCGGTACTTCTTGGCAAGGTGACATCGCGATTGATAATCTGAGCATTGCTGACGGCAGCGGTGGCGGAGGTGGTGGTACCACCAATAATTGCGGTAGCGCGGACAACACTTCTGGTTCTACCGGTGCATTCAACCAATACACCTGGACGGTGGATGCCGGAACTCAGGAATTGGTGGTGTCTATTAGTGGTGGTACTGGTGATGCTGACCTGTACGTGCGTCAGGCGGGTGCTCCTACTACTTCCTCTTACGATTGCCGTCCTTACCTGAACGGCAACAACGAGACATGTACTTTCCAAAACCCTGCGGCAGGCACCTGGTATATTGGAGTGCGTGCCTATTCTACCTTCTCGGGTGTGAACCTGAGTGTGTGTAACAACGGGGTGCCTGCTGTAGCGGGTATCGGTGGCGATGCGGCACAGGTAGAGCTAGATGCTGAGCTTGCCGGTGACGCAGGATTTGATGTATTCCCTAACCCTACCTCAGATCACCTGAGTGTAGCTACTGACTTTGAGCTCAACACCAACGTGAAAGCACGAATCATGACTATTTCCGGTCAGGTGGTAATGGAAGTGCCTACTACGCAGTTGCGTGAAGGAATCGATGTATCAGGCTTGACTAACGGGATGTACATCATCTCGGTGGAGGACGTTCGGGGCAACCTGCGTACTCAGAAATTCATCAAGGAATAATTTACAGTTCTAGTAACACTTGATAGATAGTAAAGGTCGTTCCGGTTTCGGGGCGGCCTTTTTGTATAATACCTGATTACTGCCTTGTTTGGGTTGGTAGATCTTCAGGAATGGAATGGGGAATTACCAGCCCTCGGTACAGTTCAAGATAAATACGGAGGATAGGTATTTAAACAGGGAAATTTTCTCAATAAAAATTCAAACTAATTCTTGGCTTAAAGTAAAGCTTCCTAACGTTTGTTTTGTTGAATGATTATGGTGTTGGCTTCAACGATAATTGGAATAGTACAATGATTTTGTGGGTTGTGTTCCTTAGAATCATGTTTTTAGGTGCGCGATCAAATTCGATAATTAGGGTTGTTTTGCCGATGGATAATCCAAAGCTGCCAATGAATCCCTTGTAAATGTCGATTAATCTTCGCAACTTCATAAGGCTCGTTGATTTTATGATCTTCGAATAGTTACTTTTTAAGCATTTACCTAAAACTACAAGCATGAAAATTTTTTACTACTCTAAAGGCTTTTGTCTATTGCCTATTTGAAGTAAAATAGGCTGAGACCTAAAGGGCCCATTTTTTAAGCTCCTTTTTTCTTCCTGCGTTTCAAGCGCCTCTTTTTTCTGATTTAAGAGAGGAATGAAAGGTCTCGTCCCCCAGATTTTCCATTGTACTTTTTTGTGGAGGCTTAGCTTCATATGTATTTAATTTTAGCACTTTTTGACTTCCATTTTTTGATCAAAGAAGTGTTGTCTGTTAAACCTAAAATCTGTTTTTAATCATGAAACACGTGGTACTCACGGTGGCTGCTTTTTTGGTGGCCATAAGTTCGGTTTTTGCCCAGAAAGTGATTCTGGAAAACGAACGCAATCTGACCCCTACTTTTGTTGATTTGCAGGCGCGCGGTATTAAAGTAGAAGATGCCAATGTGACTTTGCGTCAGATATTGGATATGCAAGCTGATGACGATTTGGTAGTCATCCAGCAAGTAACGGATGAACTGGGTATGACCCACACCCGGTATCAGCAGTACTACCAGGGCATTAAGGTAGAATACAATACCTATCTGGTGCACTCTAAAAATGGCCTTTTGACGGCCATGAACGGTGAGTTTGAGCGCATGTCTGCTATCAGCACCACGCCTTCACTTACCGAAGATGCTGCTTTCACGGCTGCCTTGACAGCGGTAAACGCCAAGTCGTATGCCTGGGAAAACGCCGAAGGCCGTTCTGCTTATGTGGAGGCTATGGGGCATCAGCCTGAAAAAAGTGAGTTGGTGATTGTGAATGACTGGAACAACGCTAACGGTGCACACATGGCTCCTCGTTTGGCTTATAAGTTCACCGTACATGCTGAAGAGCCTTTCTCGATTGACTTTGTATTCATCGATGCTCAGAATGGTAAGGTACTGTTGCGAAACCCTGATGTGCACCACGTGGAGTGGACGAATGCTGAGAATCCTCATGCCGGATGCACTCATGCGCATGGTCATGACCATGGTGCAGAAGTAAACCTGAGCAATAGCAACTGGGCGCCTTTGGCGGCCACCAACGTGCCTACCCGCTATAGCGGTACCCAAACCATCGGCACGCAGTCTTCTAGCGGTACGTACCGCCTGTACGACAACAGCCGTGCGGCATCCGTACATACTAAAAATGCCAATACTTCTTCTTCTTGGTCCTTCTCTAGTGCATCGGAAATCACCGACAGCAACAACGACTGGGTAGAGACTAACTCCGGCTCAGCCTATCAGTTGGGTGCCTTGGATGCCCAGTGGGCTTCAGGACTTACCTATGATTACTTTTCTTCTGCTCACGGGCGTGCGGGTATCGATGATAACAACCTGCCCATGCGCAACTTGGTAAATGCGTACAGCAACTGGTTCAACGCGCAGTGGTCTTCTTCCTACCAAACCATGCGCTACGGTATGGGTAGCACGGGTAACAATCCGCTGACTACGCTGGACGTAGGCGCCCACGAATTGGTACACGGGGTAACTTCTTCTAGCTCCAACCTGGTATACTCTTATGAGTCAGGTGCCCTGAACGAAGGGATGTCTGACTGTTTTGCTGCTGCCGTGGAATTGACTTATGCTCCAGGCAAGCAGCCTTGGAAAATCGGTGAAGAACTGGAAAGCAGCTTCATCCGCAGCATGGATAACCCCAACGAGAAAAGCGACCCTGATACTTACGGCGGTACATACTGGCACACTAGCTCAGCTGATAACGGTGGTGTGCACACAAACTCGGCGATCCTGAACCACTTCTTCTACATCTTGGTAGAAGGTAAGAGCGGTACGAATGACAACGGCGATGCGTACAACGTGGCTGGATTGGGCTTGGCTGATGCCGCGGCCATCCTGTACCGGATCAACAATGTGTACCTGACCAGCAGCTCTAACTTTGCTGCGGCACGTTCGGCTACCATCACCGCATCTCGTGACCTGTTTGGTACGGGAAGCATCCAAGAGCAAGAGGCTACCAATGCATGGTACGCGGTAGGTGTAGGCGCTGCATATGGCGGCGGCGGTGGCGGCGGTGGCAACTGCTACGAGGACGGCACGGCTACTGCGGTACCTTACGCGGAGAGCTTTGAAAGCGGTAGCGGTGTATGGAACCAGGCCGATTGTGACGACATCAACTGGACGCGAGATAGCGGCGGCACGCCATCTAACAGCACGGGTCCATCTAGCGGTTCTGCAGGATCTTGGTATATGTACGTAGAGGTGTCTAGCCCTAACTACCCTACCAAAACGGCTGATATCTTCGCTGCCTTCGACCTATCAGGCTCTACCAACCCTGAGTTTACTTTCGACTACCACGCTACTGGTAACGCAGTAGGTACGCTAAATCTGGATGCGTCTACTGACGGTACCAACTTCACTACCATTTGGAGTTTCACGGGCAACCAAGGGTCTAGCTGGAACAGCGCTGCGGTAGACTTGAGCTCGTATGCGGGGGGCGATGTTACGTTGCGTTTCGCAGCTACCTCGGGTACCTCATGGCAAGGTGATATCGCGATCGATAACTTGAGCATTGACGAAGCCGGAAGCGGCGGCGGTGGCAATTGTGCTACCGTAGTGGCTGATGATAGCTTTGAAACGGCTGGTTCTAGCGTATGGAGCAACGGTACAGGAGATGACCTGGACTGGACACGCGATAGCGGCGGTACGCCTTCTAGCGGTACCGGACCTAGCAGCGGCTACGACGGTAGCTACTACCTGTACGTAGAAGTATCAGGCAACGGTACAGGCTACCCTAACAAGCGGGCCAACCTGGAAACCAGCCTGAACCTGAACGGTGCTACGTGTGCGGCTATCGAGTTTGCCTACCATATCTACAGCGCCAATGGATATGACATTGGTGAGCTGGAACTACAAGCGAACGGCACCACCATCTGGAGCGTAGGTACCAGCCAAGGCAACCAATGGAACGTGGCCAACGTGGACCTGAGCGCCTACGCTGGTAGCACCGTAAACCTAACCTTCCGGGGTGGATCTGGATCTAGCTGGCAGTCAGACTTCGCCATTGATGCGGTGAAACTGACGAGCGATAGCGGTAGCGCTAGCTTCATGGGTATTGGTGGCAGCGAAATCCCTACGGGTGCTGACTTCACCATGTATCCCAACCCTACGCAGGGCACCTTGAACTTACAGAATCTGATGGGTGACAAAACCACCATCAGCGTTTGGGATATGGCTGGTCGTCAATTGATGAGTGCTGTAGCTACGGGCGCCGATCATACTTTGGATGTATCTGCTCTGAAGCAAGGCATGTACGTGCTGCGCATCAACGACGGTGGCGAGGTAAGCACAGCTAAGTTTGTAAAAGAGTAACTTACACAGTTCGTTATAGTGCGAGTTTAATACAAAGGTCGCTCCGGATTCGGAGCGACCTGTTTTGATTATAGGTGAGGCACATGTAATCGAAACCCTCAAACTTCGAATTCCCAACCTCCAATTTCGGCCCTTCAGGGCCCATGTTACATCTCGCCTTCTTCGTGAATCTCAATGCTGGTTTTGTCACTCCAAACCAAGTGGGGGTGACCGTCTACCAGGCTTTTGGCCTCGTCCATGCTCTCGGCCTGGATCATCGACCAACCGGCAACTTCTTTGGTGCTATCAGAAGTGGCTCCGCCTTGCACCACTTTCTGGCCACCGGTGAGCGGGGTTCCCATTTCCAACAGCTTGTGGCCCAGGCGTTCCGCCCATGCGCCCCAGAGCTTCATGGTTTCTTCGCGTACTTCAGGGGTAGTTTCGGGCAAACCTTCCAGCGCTGCCGCAGGCAAATGATAGATGAGCAAATACTTTTTCATCAGTAGTGTGAGATTAAAGGGTGAAAAAATGCTTTCACACTACTGACGAACAGCCTCGAAAGAATGGGACAGGGGAGCGAAAAAAAAGTTGCTACTAGAGGGGCACGAAATCAATCCACCGGAAAGGGAATAAAAACAAAGCGCGTGAACGCTCCGTCGATCACGAAAATGCAAGCGAACTCGTCCGGGTTTTTGTAAGCCGCCGCGAAGTCCGGCGCGCGGTCTTTACCAATCAGGCCCCGCTGCATAAACTCCTCCAGGTAGCTGGCCCGAAAATCCCAGTCGAGAGCCAGCTCTTGTTTGGCGATGAGCATGGCCCCAATGGGTACTTCTTGCTTGGCCATTATGAAAATGGGGAACTCAAATTCGCGCTTGCGAATCTCATAGCTCGCCTCTTTCAGCGTTTCGGATACCACCGCAAAATCTTTGGAGATGGTACCCAAGTATTTGCCATCAAGCTCAGGATCGTTTGTAATGTCCATAGGTATACAAGTGTACGGCCGCACAACAAAGAGCGACTCAAGCGAGTTTGCCTTGGGAAACGTATTTTTGAAGCCATCCATAGAAACGGGTAGCGTGTCTTACCAAGGTGACCGCAAAAGTAACGTGCCCATCTTGTGAAGGAAAATGATGGAGATAGGAATGCTACATTTTGTGAAAGTATCAACCCAACCATGAGACCACGATTGCGATATTTCTTGCTGGTAATAGGCCTGTTTTTGATTCCGCTGGCACAAGCCACCCACATTGTAGGGGGTGAAATTGAATTACAATACCTGGGAGACAATCTTTATCGTCTCCGCCTCATCCAATACTTTGATGCGGCCAACGGCAATCCAGAGGCTGAGGATGAGTCCATCCTGGTTACCCTATTCTCCATTGCAGATTCCAGCGAAGTAAGGAGCTATGTGCTGGCTAAGATTGAGGTCACTTCCGTGCCCTACACCGACCCGGAATGTGCCATAGGTAGCCTAAGTACCAACCGGATTATCTACGAAACCGAAGTAGAGCTAACGCCCGAAGAATTTGGGAACGAGGATGGGTACTATGCCATTTGGGAGCGTTGCTGTCGCAACAATAATATCAACAACATCACCCGGCCTGATACCACAGGCCAGACCTTCTTCCTGGAATTTCCCGCCGTGGTGAGGGACGATTCGGCCTTTATCAATAACTCGCCACAGCTTTTTCCTCCGCTGTCCAATTTTGCCTGTGTCAACCGCCGGTTTTACTTCGATTTTGCGGGTACTGATCCTGACGGAGATTCACTGGTGTATAGCTTGGCGACTCCTCTGAGTACGAATAATGCATTGCCTTTGCCCGGCAATACCATCCCCCCGCATCCTGAGGTCAACTTCGTTGAGGGACAAGATGGGCAGAATCCGATTCCGGCTGACCCTGGTGAAGGCCTCATGGTGACTCCCAAGGGTTTCTTGACGGTAACCCCTAACCGAGCGGGGCTTTTCGTCTTCTCGGTAAAAGTAGAGGAATTCCGAAACGGGGAGCGAATAGGGGAGGTGCGCCGGGACTTTCAGATGTTAGTGCTGGGAGACTGTGCGCCGGCTGAGCCTCCGGTAATTTCAGCCTATTTAGACGATGGAGAGCCCTACGTAGCGGGTGACACTATTTTGATGGCCAGGGAAGGTTCTCGCTGTTTCAGTGTGTACATCCAGGATCCTGAGCCCAATACCAATGCCTCGCTGGACATAGTGCCGGTCAATTTTGAAACAGAGCAAGACTTGCGTTTCATGGCTTCGGTAACCAATGGAAACCTGGGGGTTCCTACCGATTCTTTAGGAATTGAGATTTGTTTGCCAAAGTGTGTTTTCACCGAAGATGGAGTCCATGTACTGGACTTCATAGCCCGGGACGATGCCTGCGCCCTGCCGCTATCGGATACCATCCGGATGGTCTTTCTGGTAGAACCCTTTCCCAATAATCCTCCAGATATCCTTACGACCGCGCCAGGAGATACCATATCACAATTTTTTGGCGGTCGCATTGATTTTGATGTGCTAGGCAATGATCCCGACGGCGATACCGTAGAGATTTCATTGCTGCCTCCTGGGTTTGATAATGACACCTTGGGCTTGGGCATTGTGACCACCAAGGCAGAAGGCCGAGTGACGGCTCCCTTTGATTGGCAGCTGCCCTGCCCGCTTATTACGGCCACCGATCAGGAATTCTTCCCCCTACAGTTTTTGGTTCGAGACATCAACAAATGCCTGGAAATAAAAACCGACACGGTTTTGCAGGTTCTTCGGGCAGTCCCCTTGCCCGATGAACCTCCCATCATCTCCACGGATGTGGGAGGAGATACCCTCATGGCGTTTTTTGGTACCACTGTGCGTTTCGATGTCACAGGTGCGGATTCTGATCGGGACTCCGTGCGTGTCACGCTCTTGGATTCTACCCTGGACGTAGATGCTTTGGGGATGGATTTTAGTACCCAGGTGAGCACCGGGGAAGTTACTTCCCCTTTTGAGTGGGAGCTAGACTGTTCAGTACAGCGTTTGGCAGACCGGAATACCTACCCACTATTTTTCGTGGTAGAGCAGCTAAATGTTTGCAAAGAACCCATGAGCGATACGGTACTGCAATGGGTCATGATTGATTCCATTCCCAATGATCCGCCGGTGGTGCTCATAGAGCCTACAGCGCCCACTTTACCTGCGGTAGACAATAAGTATGTGATACCCTTCGGGCAGTCGGTAAGATGGAACGTGAACGGTGTCGATGCCAACGGCGACGTGGTGAGTCTACGTTTTTTAGATCAGGATGATCCCGAGCTGCTCCCATTCCAGTTCAACTGGTCAGGTAATGCGGAGGCAGTCGGTGCGGTAAGTGGCGAACTCACCTGGACGGCCTTGTGCAACTACATCAACGTAGAGGAAACGGAGCTAGGTCCTTTTACCCTGCGGTTCGTGATAGAGGATGAAGTGTGCTTGTTTCCCAAGCAGGATACCGCTACCATCACCATACAGGCGTTTGATAACTCCTTGCCAGGGCCGGACTTTCAGCCGGTTACCATCTTTACGCCCAATGGCGATGACGTTAACGAAACCTTCAGCATTCCTGATTTGCCCTCAGACAACTGTTTTAGCCAGTTCAACAACGTATCGGTGTTCAACCGTTGGGGCAAAAAAGTATTCGAAAGCAACCAACGTACCTTTGAATGGGACGGTGCTGGAGAGCCAGACGGGGTGTACTATTGGACCATCCAGTACAGCTACGACATTACTTTTAAAGGTTGGGTGACGCTGTATCGGTAGTGGGTAGTAAGTCACAAGGTCTTACTCCAGCCTCCGTTTTGGGGTACCGGAACCACGGTACTATTCTGATTTCACGTTTCAAAAGCCACCTTGCCAAATTTGGCCTGATGATTCTTTTGAAGCGGGATTAAACTTGCCGTTCCAACAAGGCCACGCTCTCCACATGAGCCGTGTGCGGGAACTGGTCCACCAGGCTGAACTTTTGGATGTGATAACCCGCCTGTGCCAATACCTCAACGTCACGGGCTTGGGTAGCCGGGTTGCAGGATACATACACCATGCGCTCTGCATTCAGATCGATGATTTTCTTAAGAGTTTTGGGAGCGATGCCTGCCCGGGCAGGATCTAAAATGATGGTGCGAATTTTACCCTTGTATTCCGGATGCTCGTTTAAAAATTTCCCTACGTCGGCAGCGTAAAATTTCACACCTTCTATCCCGTTTCGGGTAGCATTCTCCTTGGCATCGGCAATGGCAGATGCAATGATGTCCACTCCCACTATTTGAGCGTTATCGCTTCTAGAGGCTAGTATTTGCCCAATGGTACCCGTACCACAAAACAGATCCAATACAATGTTATTGTCAATGGTCTGTTTTTTCTCCAGAGCATACTCCACCACCTTCTCATATAGCTTTTCGGCAGATTTAGGGTTCGTTTGAAAGAAGCTTTTCATGCTTATTTCAAAATTCAATCCCAGCAGCTCCTCCACTATTTTGTCTTCTCCATATATAAGCTTGATGTCACCCGTAGTGGCGATAGTCCGGTCCCCCGTTTCATCATTGGTGGTATGCAGAAATCCCGCTACCCGATTACCAAACAGTGAGTGAAGTAGGTTTGAGAACTTTTCTATGTCAAAGGCTTCCAGGCCGTCAGAAGTGGTGACGAGATTGAAAAGTAATTGATTGGTTTTGAGTGATTTGCGTACTACCAAGTACCTGAAAAAACCTTCCCTTTTGGGGGCATGCCAGGGAGGTAGCCCGGTCTCCTGGCAGTAGGCCTTAATCAAGGTTAGTTTGTCCTCCACCTCCTGATCAAATAAGCCGGAATCTTTTCTCAAATCGTCTCCACACCACCAGGTTCCGCGTTTCTTAAACCCCAGCGTAAATTCATCTACATCAGTTTTTAGCTCATGATCATACCCAATGGCCGAGAAGGCATATTCCATCTTGTTGCGGTAATGGAACGTATTGGGAGAGGAGATGAATTCATCAAAATTAGATTCGATATCTACTACTTTCCCAATTCGCTTAAACAGTTCCAGGGCACTTTGCTTCTTGTACTTATGCTGGTGTTCAATGGGTAATTTGATATAGGGAGCTCCCGGAATTTCCTGATAGGCTACCTCCTTTTCATCCTCCGAGGGCTGAACTACTTCCATTAGCTTACCCTCGGCATACCTGCTTTTGACTTTTTGTATTTGCGCCTTGACCAATTGCCCGGGTAGCGTATTGGGCACAAAAACGACAAACTCGCCGTGCTCGTTGCTTATTTTTCCAATGCCTTTCCCTCCGAAGGCATAGTCATGAATCTGTAACTCCAGTACGGCTCCTCGCTTCACAAACTTGTTCTGTCCTTTGCTTGACATACCTTAACCTATCTACATCCTATCTGAGACTAAAAGTGGCGCAAAAATAAGGGGATTTGGTATTGCTAGAATCCTAATTCCATATTTAGATCTCAGTCGTAAAAGCCGCTCTCCCAAATTCTGTGATGGAAATGCACCCAACTGCACCATACCACCCGTAGATTATAGTGCGCTATACGGCTTTCCTTTGCAGCCATCGGTTCCAGGCTGAGATTCCGCCGTTCAGGCACCTTACTTTCTGGCTAAAGGCGACAAAATGACCACAAACCACCGCAGGTGATAATATTGGTACACCCCGATAGGAAAAATAGTTACTTTTAATGCATTCCTTAGTGGAATTACAACGTTTTGAGTACGAGAGAGGTCCGTATTTTGAGGGCCTTAGGATATCGAAAGAGGCTACCTGAACACCCAAAGACCATGACCAAGAGAATAGCGCTAGCCGGGCTAGGATGGCTGTTTTCCCTTGCCACCTATGCCACCCACATTGTAGGTGGAGAAATAGAGCTACAGCACATAGAGAACAACCAGTACCGCCTGCGGCTCATTCAGTATTTCGATAATTTTTATGGCGAGGCAGGAGCTGAAGACGATGCCATCACCGTGTTCATATTCTCAAAGGCAACTAGCAATCAAGTTGAAACCTTCACGCTGCCCAAGGCAGAAGTGACTTTTGTCCCCTATACCAATCAGGCTTGCGCCATTGGCGAGCTGTCTACCAAGCGTATCATATACGAAGCCCTGGTTACGCTAAACGTAGCACAATACAGCGACCCGGAGGGGTACTATGTGATATGGGAACGCTGCTGTCGGAACCGAGTGATTAACAATATCATTCTGCCCGATGAAACAGGCCAGACCTTCTTTTTAGAGTTTCCCCCGCTGGTGAAAGATGGCGTGCCCTTCTACAACAGCACCCCGCAGTTGTTTCCTCCTTTGGCGGACTATGCTTGTATCAACCGCCCTTTCTACTTCGATTTTGCGGGTTCGGATATCGATGGAGATTCCTTGGTGTACAGTTTGAACCACCCGCTCAATTCCTCAGCGTTCGAACCCACCCCCACGCCTACCGCACCGCCGCACCCGTTGGTTACGTTCATCGGACTGCTCTCTGGTGACAATCCCATCCCGGCTGATCCTGGTAAAGGGTTGACCATCACCACCGATGGGTACCTTACTGTAACCCCCAACCAGGCGGGCCTTTT
>DMST01000316.1:20049-22767 GCA_003454975.1 Cytophagales bacterium
GTTCTCAGTGAAGGTGGAAGAGTTTCGGGATGGCGAGAAGATAGGAGAGGTGCAGCGGGACTTCCAGATGCTGGTACTCGATGATTGTGCTCCGGCTGTGCCACCCCAAATTGTGGCCAACCTGCCCACCGGTCAGCCCTACATCCCTGGAGATACGGTGTTTCTAGGATTTGACGATCCTCGGTGTATCAACTTTTACGTGACCGATCAGGAGGCCTTCACCAACGTGCAGATAGATGTACAGCCGGTCAATTTTAAGACCGACGAAGACATAAGCGCTCTGGCGACTCCAGCATCGGGTTCGCTCGTGATTCCCGGGGACTCCCTCAATGTAGAACTCTGCCTGCCGGATTGCCCCTATACGGACGACGGATTCTTTATCCTGGACATTATTGCCTTTGACGATGCGTGTGCCAAACCACTCACCGATACGGTCAGGATGTATTTCTTGCTAGGTGTGGTAGACAACGAACGGCCGCTGGCCACCATTGACGCGCCGCAGGATACCCTCCTTGCCCGTTTTGATAACACCCTTACCTTCAATGTTTTTGGTAACGACCAGGATGGAGATTCTGTGGATTTGTACGTGATAGAACCCGAATGGGGTTTTGAGCGGGTGTTCATGGAGTTTGAGCCGGCCACGGGAATAGGCAGTGTTTCCAGTCAATTTAGCTGGACCCTGGATTGTGATACCGTCCGATTAGGGAATCAGGACATATATCCCCTCAGTTTTGTGGTAGAAGACCGGGATTTTTGCCAGCTCAATAGTGGGGATACCGTAGAAACCGTAATCCGGGTGATTCCCATTGACAACCAAGCCCCGGTGCTGACCTCAGAATTTGTAGGTGGCGAAGTAAGAGAGGAAAACGAGATGTACGTCTTGGAGTTTGGTGAATCCTTTACCATTAGGGCGCGAGGGACGGATGCAGATGTAGACGACATTACCTTGAGTTTGACCAATTCGGAAAGCGAAGAGTTTTCTCTGTACCAATTCAACTGGTCAGGCGATGTACGAGCCCGCGGGGAGGTGTCCGGAGACGTATCCTGGACGGCTGATTGCAATTTCTTGTTTCCGGGTCAAACCGAAATCGGCCCCTTCACTCTGGAGTTTGTGGTAGAAGATGAGTTCTGCATTTTCCCAGAAAATGATACCCTGCAGATAGACTTTATTGCTCGGGACAAACCTACCCCGGTGTTAGAATTTGAAGTAGCCACCGCCTTCACGCCTAACGGAGATGAGTACAACCAGACGTTCTCTATACCTAATCTGCCCACCGACAATTGCTTTGGGAGGTACCAAGGGGTCACCGTTTTTAATCGCTGGGGTAAACCCGTATTCGAAAGCCAGCAGCGCGATTTTGAGTGGGACGGTTTTGGCGAACCCGATGGGGTTTACTATTGGATGATCCGCTATACCGGAGATATTGCCTTCAAAGGCTGGGTAGCCCTGATTCGGTAAGCTACCTTCGCAGGATGTATTCCAAGGAAGAGGCTTCCAAGCTTCGGCATGAGTTCTGGACCAAGTTTGGTGGATTGATGGTGCACCGCCGCTCGTCAGAGGGGCTACGGGTGAACTGGGTGAACTACAAAACGGGCATCAAGCACCTATTCTTTCGTACCCAGGTAGATAATAATCAAGCCTATATCGGCATAGAGATTCATCACCCGGATGACGGAATTCGAGAATTGTTTTGGGAGCAACTTCTGGAGCTAAAAACCTATTTGCATAGTTTGCTGGAAGAGGAGTGGGTCTGGGACGACCTTCACTTTAATGATTTGGGTAGGCCCATTGGGCGTGTATTCAGTACCCTGGATGGCGTGAGTGTTTTCCGGCAAGATACCTGGCCGGAGATCATGCAATTTTTTATGCCCCGGCTGGTGGCCATGGATGAGTTTTGGAGTGACGCCCGTTACACCTTTTTGCCCCTCAATGACTAAATTCTGCAGGGAGTTTTTCTTCCGGTTGGCCCAAAGTTTGGTAGCTTTAAACCTACACGCGCTATCAAAACGAGTTCTACTATGCCATGGAATGCGGCTTATACCGGCCCGGTTCCGGATGATAATCCTACTTGCGCCCAGTCTTTCCCTGAGATTGTGACCACGGTAGCGTGGTACCAAGATTTTTTCCAGAAACAGAACCACCCCCTTGGGTATTTCGCGGCCTTATACGGAAAAGTATCTCGGGAGATAGAGGAATATTTGCATCAGGGTAAGTTTCAGAACCAGGAGCTGTTTACCCAGATGGACTTGCTGTTTGTGACCCGCTACCTGCAGGCCATGGATGCTTACCTGCACGGCAAAGAGACCACCATGGTTTGGAAGATGGCTATCCGCGGTACAGAAAGATCACGCCCCACCGTACTCCAGCATTTGCTGGCGGCGCTCAATGCCCACGTGAATCTGGACTTACCCGCGGCCTCTGCCCAGGCCGCCCCGGGCAAGTTGATTGAGGACTTTGAGCAGGATTTCATGACCGTGAACGGCATCCTATACAGCATGATGGACCGGGTACAAACAGACTTAGGTGAAGTGTTCAAACCCATGCGGCGTTGGAACCGCTTAGTAGGAACCCTAGACGATAGAGTATTGAAAGTAGGCTTGTACGGTGCCCGCAGTCTTGCCTGGATGCAGGCAGAGCAGTTTGCGCACAGTAGTCCCAAAGACTTTGATCGCCTGCTCAATCATTTGGATATCCGCTTTACCGAGATTGGTCGGGCC
>DMST01000316.1:22844-25740 GCA_003454975.1 Cytophagales bacterium
GCCTAAGCGTTGGTGGGTGCGGTTGGGCATGCGTTGGGTGCGGAATGGTGAGATCGGTACCGTGGCAGACCGAATTGCCCTGTTGGCCGATGATCAACTTGTGACGAAATAACTATCCCTTTCGTTAGTGAAGACCTGGCTTTTAAAGTTTTTTTCTTGACCAACTACTGATCTCCGAGTTAAATCTGAATCGTTGTTAATAAGGGTTGTATTAAAAGGTGTTATCGTGATTTTCTAGCTCTGTATCAATTGCCTAGAACTTTAACTTAGGAATTATTCAAGTATGATGTTGAATGTTTTATGTTAAAAGGAAATTAACTGCCCTTGGGTTGGGTGCCCATAATTTTATCTCGGTTTTAGGGCACCCCAATTATTCGCCTAAAAGCGAGGCCGTTTTGTGTTTTTGGCAAATTATAAGTCACGAGAATTTTGCGACCCACCTTTTCACGTGGGTTTGATCCGGCTCCGTACAAATATTAAACGGGTGCTAAAAAGTATTGGCTGTCAATGCCTGATTGATCTCCAATTGCTTTTAAAACCAATCCGGTTTGTTGGCTTGAAAGAACAATATTGCCATTGGAGGCTTTTAGCGAGATTACGCCTATACCCTCCCAAATTACTTCGAATTTATCTTCAGGGGCCATATTGCTTGACTTAGTAGATAGTTTATTCCCTTCAGATGGAAGCCATTTCACGTATTGGCCGTTAGAAGCTTTCAAAGCGATTATTCTATTTCCATTTGGAGATATTTCAGGCAGTATTTCCAAATCGAAGGTTTCCCATGGTCCTCTTACTTCTCGATTAGCTACTAAATAAACGTCCTGTGGATTTGCCTGATCAGCTGAAACGTATTGGTTATTGCTTACAGCTTGAAGTGAAACTTGTTTGGTGCTCATATTTTTTTTAGGGTCCTACTCGTATGGCTTTTCGGATTCCGCCTCTGTGATGTGCCTCACAGAAAGGCCCGTTTTTTTGAGTGGGTTCTGCTCCACTAAAAATAAGTATTTATACTATATATTGAATTACCTTTTTTAGTCTAGAATGAGTTTTATAAAACTCCTCTAAAAAATGGCAGTAGGATTACTTTTTACTAGTGAGTATCCAAAATGAAGAACTGGTCACAATAATCTGATCATTTTTTTCTTCTTCATTTATGGCTCGATGAAGTAATAAAGAGAGTTTGGAGATTTTTTTGATCAAATGTGGTGGTGGAGAGTATGGGTTGGAGTGTTATAAAGTCAAGTCCAATGTTAGATTCAAAACCTCCAAGTCCCCTGCTCATGCTTCATAATCTCTGCCAGGCTGTAACTAGCTTCTTTGTATAAGCATAGTTAAACAGTTATCCCCTCGGATTATTTGAAAATCTCTTATTTGCCGACGATAATTTTTCCAAATCGTCAAATTACCTCCTTATAGAAATCTGACTTTTGTCATTTTCATTATTTCATTTGGTTGAAAGATGCTAAATAGCTATATATATGCTAATAAAATATAGTTATTAGAATGAAGTATCCCGTATGCCCTCGCTGTGAAAGTCAACAAGTCATAAAAAGTGGTATTGTTAACGATAGGCAACGATTTAAATGTAAAAAGTGCCAATACTATTTTACGGTAAATAAGTTGGGTAAGCAGATAGATACCTACTACGTGACCAAGGCACTACAGCTATACTTGGAGGGCGTTAGCTACCGGGAGATCGAAAGAATTCTAGGGGTGAGCCATGTGAGTGTGATGAATTGGGTGAAAAAATATAAGGTGAAAGCTCCCGAAAATCATGATTATCGTCCGACCTACAAAGTGTTGAATCATAATGAATTAGGAGAATTTTTTGCCAATAGATCAAATCTTTCAGGGGCGGGCATGATGATCACCGAGTTAGGAGACAAGTATATGCTCATCAAATGGGAGCGTTTTCGTGAGTAGCTATAGTATTAGCAAAAATATATTAGTGTATTCGGTCTTTTCATAATTCTCCTCACCTTGGTTTCAGCGAATCGGAGGCCTCCTTTCTTAAAACTGAAGACCGATTACGCACATGAAATCCAAGAGACTAATCATAATAGGGTGCGTGCTGCTGCTTTTATCTACTGCTGTAAGCCATGCCCAAGACCAAGAACCGGATCATACCTATAAGGCTATGACGCTGCGAGTAAGCGAAGACGGATCGAAGTACATTCGATTCATCAGCTGGCATCAGCTATGGCTGACAGCTCAGGAGCACTCCGTAACGGAAGATCTGACCATCCGCCCGAGCCTGCGACGCTCTCGTTTTTTGCTTTATGCCCAGATTTCGCCCAAGTTCCTCATTCTTACTCACTTTGGTATCAACAGCTTTGGGGCTGACCAGATGCAGGGCATAGGCCAAGGACGCGCTCAGCTGTTCATGCACGATGCTTGGGTAGAATACGAGGCCATCAAAAAGAACCTGTACGTGGGGGGAGGGCTTCACTACTGGAACGGGATTTCCCGCCTCACGAACCAGAGTACGCTTAATTTTTTGCCCCTGGACATGCCTCGGTTCAACTGGCCCACTATCAACACCACGGACCAATTTGCCCGCCACATCGGTATATACGCCAAGGGCAAACTAGGCAAGCTAGACTACCGGGTGGCGGTAAACGAGGCTATGACCAACAACGTGGACGGTTCGCGGGCTGTAAATGCGGACTTTTCTACCATCAACGCCAAAGCTCTCACCTTCGGTACACAGGGTAGCTACATCGTACAAGGGTACTTTAACTACCAGTTCCTTGACCAAGAGAGTAACAAACTGCCTTACATGGTAGGCTCCTACTTTGGCGGAAAGAAGATCTTCAACATTGGGGCGGGCTTCTACACCAATCCCAATGCGGCCATCACCTTGCGCGATGCCGCCAACCCGCTGGACAACACCTTG
>DMST01000316.1:25785-25970 GCA_003454975.1 Cytophagales bacterium
GACCCCACGGCCATCCTGGCCGACATAGAGTCCAAAACCGATTCTCACAATGTGAACCTGTTCGGAGTAGATGTATTCTATGATAGTCCTATCGGGAACAAAGGGGCGGCCATTACGGCCTATGCGGTGTATTACGACTACGATTTTGGCCCCAACTTCCTCTACGCCCGTGGCGAAACCATCGG
>DMST01000316.1:26026-26908 GCA_003454975.1 Cytophagales bacterium
CGCCCGTGGCGAAACCATCGGCTCCGGGGGCACGCTGTTTTCGCAGGTGGGCTTTTTAACGCCCGGAGACGGACCTCGCAACCGACTACAGCCTTATGTAACGGGGAGTCTACGGATGCTGGACCAGTTTAAGGACTCTGAGTCGTACCAGAATACCTCGGCCAGCACGGTGGGCGTAGGATTAAACTATCTGATTAACGGACATAACTCCAAGCTGACGCTGGAGTGGCAACATAATACCAATGCAGTAAGCGGCACCGGCAGTAGCCTGGGGCGCCTACAGTATGTAGTGTTCTTATAACGCTAAAAACCACTAGGAAATGAGTAATGAAGGAAAAGATTTAAAAGGGTACTGGTCTACCAACCTCCGGTACCTGCTTATTCTGCTAAGCATCTGGTTTGCAGTGAGCTATGGGTTTGGTGTACTGCTAGTAGACCCACTCAATAACATTAAACTGGGAGGCTTCAAGCTGGGCTTCTGGTTTGCCCAGCAAGGATCTATCTACGTATTCGTGATCCTCATTTTTGTGTATGTGTACCTGATGAACCGTCTGGACAAGGTGCATGAAGTAGACGAAGAATAAACCACCGAAATCGAAAAAATCATGGACGTTCAAACTTGGACATATATCATCGTAGGGATCACCTTTGCCCTGTACATCGGCATTGCCGTATGGTCGCGGGCGGGCTCTACCAAAGAATTCTACGTGGCCGGTGGTGGGGTACACCCCTAGGCCAACGGCATGGCTACGGCGGCAGACTGGATGTCGGCGGCCTCCTTTATCTCCATGGCGGGGTTGATCTCCTTTATGGGGTACGACGGCTCGGTGTACCTTATGGGCTGGACCGGCGGATCCGTTCTCCTGGCGCTACTACTAGCTC
>DMST01000315.1:0-6557 GCA_003454975.1 Cytophagales bacterium
GGGACGGAAGCGTGGCTACTGTAGACCAGCAGGTGCGCAATGCCTTGGTGAATGACCACCACGTAGACCCTGATCAAGCCCTCACGGCTACGGAGCTGGAGCAACTAACGGCATACGTGAAACATCTGACCGTGCCTAACCGTAATGCCGCGGCCTACCTGGACGCGGACGTAGTGGATGGCCACGAAGCCTTCCTGGATGCGGGTTGTCAGAACTGCCACTCGGAAACCGCTAGAACCCGGAGCGATGCCCCCGCGGAGTTCCGTGATCTGGTTATTCGTCCGTACACCGACATGAAACTGTGGAACGTGAACGGCGGTGATTTCCGTACTCCGCCTTTGTGGGGACTGGGCCGAAACATCGATCTGCTGGAGCGTAATGGCAAAGCCCTGCTCTTTATGCACAACGGTTCGGCTACTACCCTGGACGGCGCTATCCAAGACCACACCGGTGACGCGGCCAGCTCACGGTCGGCCTACAACGGCATGAGTGCCGAGCGTCGGGCCAACCTGATCAAATTCCTGGAAACATTGTAAACCAAAACCAAGAAAGACGATGAAACGATTAGTAATGATGACCTTGGTGCTGGTAGCATTTCAAGGTGTAGCCATGGCCCAGTTGGCCGTTACCTGTCCTCCGTGCCGCCCCTATCAGAGCTGTGACCAGTGCTGGGTAGATGTTGCCGAAGCGCAAGCGGCCGGCTGTACGGCCTCACGCGGTAGTCAACCGACCGAAATTGCGGCTGAAGGCCTGGAGATGGAGAGCCTGCAAGTACCCATGCTCTATCCTAACCCCAGCCCAGACGGATGGGTAACCCTGCAAAATCCTGGAAAGGTGCGCGGCGATCTATCTTTGGTAGATCCTTCGGGGCGGGTGCTGAATAACTACCGTCTGCAAGGACAACCGGAATTCAAGTTTCCGGGTAGACTGGAAAGTGGGCTCTACTTCGTGATTTTGAAAACTGAGGATGGTCGACAAAGCACGCAGATGTTACTAGTGCAGTAAGCTGGCTTTGTGGTACCTAGCATAATATTTAATACCAGGCTGCTTCTGAAATGGAGCAGCCTTTTTCTTTGCTATTCTTCCTGCCAGTGCTAAATCAGGACCAATTCTGTTGTAGTAAATGATCCGCCTATTCCACTAGGTTAATCTTTCTTAGAATCAGGTTCGGAATCACGGCACTTGGTAAGCAGGTGTGGTTGTAGAAACTATCTCATAGTTTCTGTGGTGTGCTCTATAAGCCTGCTCAGTGTTATACTATTTTATCTCTACCCCTACCAATGCCTGCAACTCATACAGCATAGCCTTCAACAGGCCCAGCACTAGCTTATCATTGGTAGGATCAAAGAAGGTATTCACCGTTTGGGCCGTAGTAACTTCACCATTGCGTATCATCAGCACCAGGTTGATAGGAGGTAGATCGTCCGCACCTTGCGTGCGCGGGATAAGAAGGTAGGTGGTTTCCCGAAAAGTAAAGGCGCCCAATCCTGGTTTGCCACTCAGGCAATTGGCATAGAAATTACCAGCCCCGTCCAAGATCCCCTCATGGAGTACCACACCGTCGTTTTCCAGGGTAAACCGGGTAAACATGTAGTACCCTTCCAATCCTTCCATCTGTTCGGCCTCCGTAAACTTGATGGTGCCTATGCCTACCAGGCTTACTTCACTGTCTCCACAGCGAGCCTCTACTATGTCGTAGTCACCCACGGTGCTGGGCAATACGTTTGGGTCTGGGGTGGTAGTAGGAGTGTTTTCTTGCTGACCGGGAGTGTCTTCTGCCGTGGACGGCTCTCTCTCTTCCTGCTCAATAGCAGTTTCTTCTTGTGGTGCTTCGGGTTGTGTAACCTCCTCTTCTTCTTCCGTGGCTAAGAGTTGTGGTGCATCCGGTGCTTTCGTTGGCGCTGTATCTGTGGTGGTAGATTTTTCAGAGGATGAATTGGAAGAACAAGCCTTAAGGCCAATGCATAGGACACAAAGAATGGCAATTCGGTACATACAGCTTTAGTGTTTTAGGTAGTTCGCTAAAATACCATTTCTGATTATTCCTCGGGCCCAAAAAAATGCAGATAAAAAAATGACCAGTTGAACCTTATTCTAAAATAGATGTTTAAACATTAAATGTTATAATTTGATATTGAGAACTAAGAACTTCAAAGCATATATTCCATGAAAGTTTTAAAAATCAACGCAAGCGTGAAGCCCCTGCAGGCTTCGGTTTCTCGCCAATTGGTAGAAGAGGTAATAACCCAAATTGGTGAAGGATCTGCTGAAGTAATTGATCGTGATTTGGCTCAAGGAGTTTCCCTCCTTACTGGTGAAATGGTGGGCTCTTATTATACCCCGGCAGATAAACGCAGCGAAGCGCAAAAGAACGCCATTTCCGAGTCTGATACTTTGGTAGCGGAACTACAAAGCGCTGATGCGGTGGTGATTGGCTTGCCCATCTACAATTTTGGAGTGCCGGGAGCTCTGAAAGCCTATTTTGATTTGGTAGCACGGGTTGGGATAACCTTCCGGTATACCCAAAATGGTCCGGTAGGCTTGCTAGCTGACCGCCCCGCCTACGTGGTAGTAGCTAGCGGCGGTATACAGCTAGGTTCAGCGGCTGATTTTGCTTCGGGGCATATCAAGCAGTTCTTAGGCTTTCTGGGAATCAAAGATGTACACTTCATCGATGCTACCGGTCAAAGCATAGACGCTGAAGCCAGTGTAGCGCGGGCCAAAGAGCAGATTGCTGCATTGGGCACAGAAGTGTTTGCTTAAACTATTATGTATGGGGCCTAAGGGCCTGTGTTAAAAAGAGGATGTCTCATAAGGTCATAATACGATTTTGGAGTCGAATAATCTTTGGAAACTGCTTCCCCTAGGCAGGGGAAGCTCCCGCAGGGTGAACCGGGCTGGCGTTCCAGGGGTTAAAATATCATCGGCAAGAAAACCACCTCTAGCGGGCCGATTAGGTGCTTGCGATGAGGAAAAACCCTTTCCGGCCTCCGGCCACCTTTCCCTGGATAGGGAAAGGATTTTCATCTCCAAAAGTCAATTTGGTGAGCCGGAATTCCCGCTTCATTATGAGACAGCCTCTTTTTTATGGCCGCAAAGTCAGCCTACAGTGCTCGTTTTCCATTCTGGATGAGGTTAGATGGGACGAACTTTCGGAAAGGGTTTTAATTTTGGCTTTCAACCCTTGATCCTCTGCTCCATGCTCCCCGAATTACAATGCCTCACCCAGGCTGCCCTAAACCTCGGGTATGCCTACCGAACGCATGACCGGAACGGTAATCTGCTTACGGTGGAGATAGGGGAGAGGAAGTACTTGTTTGAGCGCAACTATACCCCCTTCAATACCGAAACAGAGGCTAGAATATGCCTGGACAAGGAGCACTGCTATCAGCTGTTGCAGGGCGTGGTTCCCATGCCCAAAACTCTAGGTTTTTTTGACCCGAAGCAGGCGGCACAGTACAATGCCTACAAGCATCAAGCCTCCTTGGATCAGGTTCTGGATACCCTGGATAGGGAATTTCGCTATCCGCTGATCATCAAGCGCAACCGGGGCGCTTTGGCTTCGCAGGTACATTGGGTACAGGATGCCCCTGAGGCCGGGGAAGCCTTGCGGCAGATATTTAACCAGCAAAGCAAGGAATACGATTATGTGGCCCTGGCTCAGGAATTTATTCCTACTTCCAGGGAATTTCGGGTGGTGTGTTTTCGTGGTCAACTTTTGCTGGCCTATGAGCGGTTTGCGGGGCAGCGATACTTTAAGGCTGCCTACTAGCAGCAGCCCGAGGGGCGTAGTATCCCGGTGGATGAGCCGGATCTATTGGCCGAGCTTCAGGCCTTTGTACAGCCGGTATTCGCCAGATTCCCCATCGCTTGGGTGGGCATCGATTTGATTCAGAGCACTTCGGGAAAATGGTACCTGCTGGAGCTCAATTCCGGCCCTCGGTTTCAACACTACATCCAGCACAACGGCCCAGAAACTGTGGTGGCAATGTACCAGAAGTTGCTGTCACACCTGTAGCCAAGCCAGCGGCGGATGGTTGAGTATCCACCGCTTCTTGAGTTGCTCGTTTAGTCCTCCTTCAGGGTGCTAGCCGGATTGGCGCGCGCAGCGCGTAGGGTCAGGGTTGAGACGGTCAGCAGGCTGAGAGCCAACGTCAGGATACCCGCGCTCAGAAAGGGGCCCGGCTTGAGCGCAATGGGGTAGGCGAATTGCTGCACCCACTGCCTTACAAACCAGCCCGCCAACGGAACGGCCAAGCCAAACCCAATGGCAGCCAGCTGCAGAAAGGGCCGGTTGATGAGTAGGGCCAGGCCACTCTGGTTGGCCCCCAATACCTTGCGGATGCTGATTTCCTTTCGGCGCTGTTCCAGCAATAAGCTAGTGAGGCCAAACAGCCCTAGCAAGCAAAGCAGAATGCTGATCACCGAAAACACCGTGCTGGTCTGTAGCATTTGCCGTTCGCTGGTAAACTGCTGTTCAAACCATTCGTCTACGAACCGGTACCGGAAGGGCAAGCGAGTACCCTGAGCCAGCCAAACCGACTCCATGTAAGCCAAGGTTTGGCGTACATCGCCGGAGCCCAACTGCACGGATACATTCACCCGGTTGGCTGGGTAAAGGAGGAACAGGGCGGGGCCAACTTTCTCTTGCGCGGGTGACCGGAAGTGGAAGTCCTCAACCACCCCCACGATAGGGAAGGAGGGATGCCCGTGGCTGTGGTCCAGGTATTTGTCGGTGCCCGTTTCCCAGCCCATATACCGGAGAAAAGCTTCGTTTACTACTGCGGAGGCGGTATCGGTGGCGAGCTCATGGTCCAGAAAGCGGCCCTCAGCCAAGGCGAGGTTATAGACGTCGTCAAAATGTCCGTATACGCGGAAGAGAGCCGGATTGATGGTGGTTTCCTCAATGTCTAGCCGGATACCAAAGGTTCCGCTACCGATGGTAGCTTGGCTGGCGCAGATGCTCTGGATGTTGCTATGTTTTTCCAGCTCGTCCATGAGTCGGTCTACGTGGGGTTCCATGGCGGGGCCACCCTGCAATACCACCACCGGTTCGGCACCTGCCCGTACCGTTTTGCCCAGTAAGAACTGGGTTTGCCGATGAATGAATAGGGTGCTGATGATTAGCCCGATGGAGATGGTGTATTGTACTACCAGCAGTGCTTGCCGCATGCCTTTCACCCGCACCGCTCGGTGATGATTGCGCAGAAGATCGGTGGTGCCGTAGGTGCCCACCAATAAGGCCGGATACCAGCCCACCGCCACGGAAAGGACGGCAAAAAGAAGGAGCCAGCCCAGTACCAAGGGTGGGTTCCCTAAAAGCCCCAGGGGTAATTCCCGGCCGGTGAGTTGGTTGAACTGCGGCAGCAGGGCGGCCACCAGTAGCACGGCCAAGCAAGAGGCCAGGGCCATCTGCAGGCCCGTTTCGATGAGGAACCGCTGACGGATGAGGCGCCGGGTAGCCCCAATGGCTTTACGAACGCCCACCTCCTTCACACTGCGGCTGATCTTCGCCAGCCCAATGTTTACGTAGTTCACGCCTGCCACCAGCAAGACCAGCAGGCCGGTACCCACCAGTATCCACAAGAAACGGGCATTGCCCTTGCGCACCTTGGGGCCATACAGGATATCCTGGCTATGCAGGTACACCTCACTAAGTGGCTGCACTTTGGGAAAGTAATTGTCCGTACGCTCCGGCAGGTGAGTATCCAGAAGTTGCTTGAGCTTGCCCTCCAGGGCTTCCGGGGAGGCACCCTCCGCCAGCAGTAGGTAAGTGCTGGTGGCTTGAGAGAGCCAATTGTTGAGCCACTCTTGCGGCATAGTTTCGGTAGCCGTGGTGTGATAGCTCACCAGGGCATCGTACAGCAGGTGTTGCCGACGGGGCGGGTCTACCACCACGCCCGTCACGGTATAGGGCAGATCTCCCTCGCCAAGTATGGTTTCGCCTAGTGGATCTGCCTCACCGAAGAGGTGCTGGGCCAGAGTCTCCGTGAGAACCACGGAGAACGGTGCATCCAGCGCCGTTCGCGGATTGCCGCGCAGCAGTTCCAGGTCAAATACCTCGAAGAAAGTACTGTCCGTGTTTACCCACCCTTCCAGTTCCAGGTGGGTGTCTTGGTAGCTCACAATGGCATCCTGGTACCACCACCGCACGTAGCTTTCCACCTCGGGCAGGGTCTCCATGGCCGAAGGGCCAAACAGTCCGCTGGTTTCTGCAGTGGCGATTCGGGTGCCCTTTTCGGGGTTCACATTCTCTTTGTACAACCGATAGATCTGTTCTCCCCGGGCAAATTGTTGGTCATAAGCCGTTTCGTCCAGCCAGTAGAGTGCGGCAAACAACCCGCATACCAAGGCCAGGGTAAGGCCTATGGTATTGATGGCAAAATACCGGCGGTGCCGCAGCAGCGACCGCCAGCCTACTTTCACATGATTTGTCCACATCATAAGTCCTGAGTTTGAGTGTTTTGACCAGGCTTTTAAGAAGGTAATGCGCACAAAGCCAAGTGCGCGCCAGGTATAGCGGCGGGCCGCACGGCGGGGCCCATCGTCCGATAGCT
>DMST01000315.1:6605-6898 GCA_003454975.1 Cytophagales bacterium
GATAGCTCACGGGCATAGAGCTCGGCCAGGTCGCCCAGAATGCCCTCGGTTAGTCGTTCGGAACACAGCCGTTCCAGCAGGCGACCCATCCACGGTAGTTGTTGTTGCGGTTCGTGCATGGGGGTTCTATTGCTGGCCGAAAGCCAATTTTGGTATGGTATCCCAGATGCCGTTGCGCAGCTCCCGGGCTTGGCGCAGGGCGGCTTCTCCTTCGCTGGTTACCCGGAAGAGGCGCTTGCGACGGCCCCCGCGCTCGCCCGTAGCACCGTCATAGCGGCTGCCCAGGTATCCCT
>DMST01000315.1:6960-7977 GCA_003454975.1 Cytophagales bacterium
CGGCTGCCCAGGTATCCCTTCTCTTCCAGGCGTTTCAGCACCGCGTGTACCGAACTGATGCTCAGCCTACGGCCCGATCGCTCCTGCAGGGCATCCATAATGGCCACCCCGTAGGCCTCATCGTAGAGGGCAGCGGTCACCAACATCACTAGCTCCTCCAGCTCACCCATATGGGTTCCTTTCATAATTCTGAGTTTGGTTATTCGACAAACACGAAAGTAATATTCGTGATTTGTTTCGTCTTTGTCAAATTTGATTGTTGATGGATACGCCAACGATGCCCTTGTAGGCTCACCATCACGTGACGGATAGGGCTCTGCTGGAATTTTTAGGCTAAGTCCCGATCTTGGGCCTTTAACTATGGATATGAAGAAATTTATTTGCCTTTCTCTGCTGGTAACCCTGTCCCTTTCTGCCTCCGGGCAGGGCCTTGATAACCCAGAGTGGTTGCTGGGTAACTGGAAAGAGATTTTTCTCATTGAAGACCCCGAGGCTACAGCAGCCTATGCTTCCAATACCCAATTTCACCTTCAGGCGGATAGTACGCTCAGTTACCGTATGGTGTGGTACGTCTTCGATTCTCAGTCCAGAACCATACACATCGACATTGAAGGAACGTGGGCCTTGGCGGGGAACGAACTGAAAATGACCTGCCAAGCCATCTCCATTCCGGAGGAGGATATGCCATCCGGGCGGCAGGAGTACATGGATTTTTTCTGTTCCGAATTTAACCAAAGCGCCCCTCTCAAACTGATGCAGGTAACGCCCGATTATTTGGTCTATTTTGGGCAGGATGTAGGGCAGTACTACCTGGCCAACCGGGTGGAAGCGAATGCGGTAGCCGGAGAATAGGTGCTATTTTCTTACGATTCCCCGATGAATTGTGTCTCGCTGAGCTCATCGCGCATGCGCAAAGGGGTGAGCTGCTCGTCGTACTCCACTTCCAGTACCAGCTTTCGGCCAGCTTCTAGGGCTTCGTACAGTGGCTTGGCCGTGACGGGAGCGGGTAGAGGATAG
>DMST01000174.1 GCA_003454975.1 Cytophagales bacterium
TGTTTTGCACAAGATCGGCCTGACCCCTGGGCGCCGCCGTACCCCCTTGTCCCCTCAATTTGTGAGAGGCTTCCGCTGCAAGCTAGGTGCGCATGATTACGTCTGGCAAATGAACAATAAAAAAGGATAGCCAAAACCATAGCTATCCTTTTCTTATTTATTGAATATTAAGGCCAGGCCTTAATTATCTGCTGCTTTAACTTTAGTTTTCAGCTATGCTTATGGCCTAGTTCCCATCACCGTTCTCTTTTCCAAAAAACCGAATGGAAGAAGGTATGGGAAATACGTTATTGAAACGATCAACATCTGCCATTCTCAAGGAAGGATCAATCTCCACCGATTCCACTTTTCCTTCCACCTTTAGTTCATAGTATGGGTAAGGCCAGGGCCAGTCCTCCATAATTACCCGGTTTGGCATCCCCTTTTCTTCAGGCTTATGTCCTCGCATAATTTCCAAGGGAATGTAAAACAGCTTTTGTTCCCCACCTTCCATGGTGACTACCACATCCAGGGGCATAGGATGTAATCCAATTTTCTCAAGGATGATGATGGACGAATCATCATTTAGTTCCATTGATTTTATTCCATAATCAATGGCATTGGTTGAACCAATCCATTGCTCATTGTACCAGTCTAGCTCCAGTCCTGATCTCTTTTCCATTACGCGTTTAAAATCCGTCGGATCTGGGTGTTTAAACGCCCACTGGTTCCATAAGTCAAGCATCCCTTGGTCAAAGGCTTTTTGGCCAATAATGTAGCTGAGCTGGTGCAAGTAGATGGCTCCTTTTAGGTAGGTGGAAATGCTGTAGGTTCTATTTTTGTCATAGTGGTCTCCATGGGTAGTCATGGGTTCTTGCATGTCAGCTTCCACCAGCGATTGGTACGCACCGTAGGCTCTGGCGAGTGGGTTTATTCGGTTTTCATTAAATAATGAATCCATGATCATGTACTGACAATACGTCGTAAACCCTTCATCCATCCAGGGGTACTTAGACTCGTTAAATGCTAAAACCCCTTGATACCACGAGTGAATAGACTCGTGAACCGTTACGCTCACCAATCCTCTAAGATTTCGGCCAGAGGTAATTAAAGTAGCCATAGGATATTCCATGCCACCGTCACCACCTTGAATAATGGTATAGTCATCATACGGGTATTTCCCGTATTTCTCATTCATGATTTGGAAGGTCTGCACCGCATATTCCTTCAATTTATCCCAGTTTGCAGCCACCTCCCTATCATCATTTTGATAGATAAAGTGTAAGTCAGGAATGCCCTCTTCCTTAACAATTTCATGGGCATAATCAGGATCAGCCGCCCATGCAAAATCATGCACCTTATCTACCTGGAAATGCCAGCTCAATTTCCTTCCTCTTTTCCTTCTTACGGGCTTTGACTCATTCTCATATCCATGCCCTATTTCCTGTGCATTTTGCAGATAACCGGTACCCCCAATCAGGTATGCCGAATCTAAATGAATAGTTACATCAAAGCTTCCCCATACGCCGTGAAACTCTCTACCTACATAGGGGTCAGCGTGCCATCCGTGCTTGTCATATTCTGCCAATTTAGGATACCACTGAGTCATAGAATATGAAATCCCTTCCTTGTTGTCTCGTCCCGTTCTACGGATCTGAATGGGTACCTGCGAGTCAAACTTCATACTCAGCGTGGTGCTTTTACCGGGCAATAAGGCCTTGGCCAATTCCACCTCTAGTATCGTACCTGTCACCTCATAGCTAAGGTTGGCTCCATCCTGCTTTAATTCACTTACACGATGGTAACCAATTTCATCCTCCTCCAAATGGAAAATTCTATCTCTGACACGGCCATCCGGATCGTCAATGGTACGAGAACGAATGTCCATCATGCTGCCTGGTTGAAAAGCATTGTAGTATAAATGATAAAATACCTTCCTCAAGGTGTCGGGAGAATTGTTGGTGTACACTATTTCTTGCTCTCCTTTGAATTGATGGTTTTCCGTATCAAAATCAATATCCATGGTATATGCCACGTGCTGCTGCCAATATCCATGTTGAGCGTTTGCTTCAAAACCTCCTAGCACAAAAGCCAATACCAAACCGTAAGACCAGTGTAGGGTACGTTTCTTAGCAAAAACCGATGTTTTATTACTTTCCATTCGTATTCTAGTTCTTTGCCCTAAGAAACTACTTGTTGCCTACATATGCTAGCAGCAATATTTATCCGGTAACACCCATCCATTTTTCGGGCTATAGTTTACTCTGTACTACCCGCTGTAGGCCTACTGATCCTATTACTGGTCTATCCTGGGAGAAAGCGTCCTATTATCTTGGAGCGAGTAGCAGGAGGTCACTGTATTAAAATCACTTACAAAACATGGACGCTAATAAGATTATCCGTTATCTTATCTATGTGGTTTGTGCTTTTATCTTGGGTAGGGAATCTGCCTAAGGAGGGATGAGACTATGTTGCTTAATATTGGTTATAATTCCTGATGTACCTAACCAATAGAGAGTACATACTTTTTTATTGAGCCGCCCTTGTAGTGTTTGAATATTGATACTTCTTAGGGATGGGCTGACCGGCATTTTTTGCTTGTGTGCTGAGCATGGGTGACTGTTTTATTTGCTCAATTTCCTGAGTGCCTTTTCGCAAGTCTAATGTCTTGAGAAAGTAGTTTCCTTCTACTTGGGATGTATAACCGAAATGAAGAAGTTGCTTCAGTAATTGGTCGGGGGATATACTATAGAACTTTCCGAAAACACCCCATGATCGCCACAACTGCACCAAACCGATAGCCACTATGACACTTTCACCATCTGCTTGAATAATATCCCCCCAAAAAATAGTCTGAGCACTTAGCTTGCCTTGCAGATATGCTTCTCTAATAATGCTAAACCGTGCTCCTTCACATACAATAATCGAGATAGTGTCGGGATTCAGGTTGCCAATCTCTTTGTCGTATAATTCAAAATTAGGATTCTCATCATGCTTTCTGGCAAAGTCTGAAACGGAGGTAAAGGTCTTATTGGTAAAGAAATCACCGGGTGAGAAGCTATTTAATACGGCGAGTACCTTATTCTTAAATACTTGCTGCTGCTCTGAGAATACTTGTTTATCTTTATAATAAGTGCTTTTGAACTCAGGACCTAATTCGTACAAATAATGCAAGGTTTTGGTTTTCCTGTTGAGGAAATAAGTTAAGTACCCATCATATCCTATACCTTGCCCAAACTGTATCAGAAACGTTAATCCATAAGGTCTTACATTCAATATTACCCCCGTTAAGGTAGTGTATCTACTATACGATTTTGCAAGCAAGGCATAGACAGCGCTAACGGTGTATAGTATTGTCCGTATGTCTAGCTTTTCAACTAGATTCAATTCATAAAAGGCATAATTGTGAATGTTTCTGGTATCCGTGTAATACTCCTTTGATGGCCTATGATAAAAGGACTGGATTCCCTTGATGTTGGCAATTTTGTTCTGGACTAGCTCTTCTGAGGTTTTTGCTCCTATATACTGGAAGGATACTACGGTTCCTAAAGCACGAATTTCCTGGTTCGTTTTCAAGCCACCATTCAAGTTGCTTTTTGTGGCTTTCTTACCTGCGGGGTTGTTGTCCATTGTTCTTTTGTTAGGAGCCCAATTGCTTATTACTCATGGGGCTTAAGTCTTTATTCTATTCCTTTGTTTCCGGCGGCTAACTCCTGCACTTCCGTGCCCAAGGCACTAATCAACCGCAGCATCTCCTTCATACTGTCCTGCATGAGCTTCATGGCTACTTTGGGGTCCTCTTGGTCATTGATGAGGAGTTGCATGGCTACCTGCTGGGCTCGGAATTTTTGCATGGTCTTGGAATCCTCTTGGCCTAAGTAGTCCTTCACTTGATATTCTGCCCCTAGCTGTTCGGCAAACTCAAAATGCTCCCGGCTTTCGTCCAGCTCCGCCCGGTTCCGTATCCATTGCAGGTAATCCTCCGAAGTATTTTCCTTGGGGCCCTTTGCCCACAAGGCTTTCTCTATTAGGTTCACCAAATTCTGGTTCTTCTCTTGGAACCCCTCTTGGGTTTGCCCATCAGGTGCTTGTTGATCACTGACCCAGGTGGCTAAGGGCTTTAGAATTTTGTGTTCCAGCCCCCCCCAAGCCAAAAACAAAGCGGCATACCCAAGCCTGGGGGTTAGTTTGGGACTGTTTAAATTATAGTTAGACCCAAAATTGTTCTTTCGATATTCAACCGTAAAGGGATTAGGAATGGATTGAGTTTCCTGATTAAGCGTAGAAAAGGACGGAATGCTATCATAAAAGCCCAGGACATTTTTTAATACCTCTTTGGTGTAGGTTTTTATGTCTTCTGATATCTGAGACTGAATACTGGTAAACTTTGGCGTTGGATTGGCGGTGGAGGTATAGGCATAGCTCTGTGCTGCCGGCGAAAAGAATGACCGAACTAGCTGAGATTCTAAAATGAGGCGGCTGGGTATTAGGGCTTCAAAATCCGATTGGTTCATGTTCTCCGGTTTACTTTCTGCATTATTTACCCTGGTCATGAGCATGGTGAGGTAGGCATCGGTGATGGCATAAATGACCCGCTTGGCGAAGCCAGACTCGTAGGGCATGGAAACGGGCCAGGGAGTCCCTAGGTGCAGTTCTAGTATGCGGTGAAAGATGTAGGCATCTACCATGATTTTGGCCCGGTCCTTAGCTGAAGCGGTAGTGGAAAAGGCCTGATTGAGCGTGACTAGTTGTAGGCCCCGGCGTAAGATGCCAGAGCGACCCCAGAATACTTTGTAGGTCTTGCTCCAGGTATGGTTGTTGCCAAACCCTTGCTGGGTTAAAAACTTCTGAATATCCGGTACTTTCTCGTCGTCTATTTTGAAGGTAGACTTAAGGTATTGCTTCACACCTTCACCTACGGGTTTTTTGGCCCACACATCTTCTAGCTTGTCGCGGTAGCAGGCCATCTTGGTTTTGAAAAGGACCAGACGTTCAGCATCCTTTTCGGACATATCCAACGTTTGGGTGTAAATCTGGGTGGCGGACTCCTGAAGCAGTGATTGGGCTTGTGAGAATTTGGTTTGGTAAATCCAGGTGGATTTTTCCAGACTTGCTACCAGCTGATTGTAAACCGGTACTTCGCTAACGTTCAGTTTGGAAAGCTGGGTAGTTCCCAGGGCAGTTTTCATTTCTGCCTTACCCATGGCCATGCGCAGGCGGCCCTTAGGGTTTTTCGGATCAGCGGGGATTTTCCAACCACCGATATCGGATATGCTTACCCCCCGGCTACCAATGGAGGAACCACTGACCAGCTGGGCAAAAATAAAGAAGATCAAGTGCTCAGAAGGATTGGATTCCAACTCATGCAGTTGCAACAGCATTTGCTTGTACCGTATGAGGGCCAGTACGTCTGATAGGGAAGGGTTGGTAAGCTTGCCTAGCCCCACTGCATCTACCTGGGCATTGAAATCTCCAGAGGGAAAATTATTGACCATATCACTGATGGCACTGGCACTGTTTTGCTCTGCCAGAAAGTCCTTGTATCCGGGTTTGCCATTTTCCCAATAGTTGCTTCCTATATCCGTGTAACCGGGTTCCTTTTCAAGATCCTCCTTGCCGGTAGTCAGGCCCGCCAAACGTCGCAACTCATCGTTTCCGGGGTCGTTGGCCCAGTCGCCTTCGTATTGTCCGATGAAAGAAAACTTGCTTCGTCCCAGCCACCAGGCATCGGCCACATTGGGGGCCCGCATAAAGTCGAACACATGTTGCAAAGAAGACCCAATGCCCGGTATGCAGCTCAGGGCGGTGCTCACTATTTTCCCGAAGGTCTGGTAGGTGATGTCAATCCGGCTCTGTTTGAGTCCGTCTATTTTGAGTAGCCCCTCCAGGTCCTTGATGGTTTGTGATACCACATCCTGTAACTGGTTGACCTCAGAGGCCAAGCGACTGCTCAGGTAGTAGGCGGCCTTCTGGTCTGAGAGTTGGGTGCGCAGTTTGGTAATGACCCTGTGCGCAGACCAGTTCTGAGGAGGTTTTTTGTATATTTCTTTAGGCTCCGGACTCTTTTGATTTGGGGCTTTTTGAAGTGTGCTGGTGAAGGATAAACCCTGATCCCCGGATCGGGTCAGTAAATAGTATTTGTTTTGGTTTGGAGCGGGTAGGTTGAGTAAGGTTTCTTCCTTGAGGTAATACAGTTGGGTGTAGCCTTTTTGTGGATTTTTGGTGAAGGTAAACTGGATTTTGGATAGTTTGGAAAGTGCGCTGAAGACTCCCGCGATGTAATTCAGATTGGTGATGGTTTGGGCAGAGGCTTCCACAGCAAAACATAGGCTGAGCGATTCACTGGTGGTACTTACCTCTTTCATTTTTCCCATCAAGGCATATAAGTTGAGCTGCGCTTTGCTTAAATCCGTGGGAGGATTGATCGGAAAAGAGGCCTGAGTTAGAGGAACGTACAAATTAGATTTTAGGTCAAGCTTGGCTTCGATTTCCCAGGTGACATCTCCGGTAAGATCATCAGGAAGATCAACTAGCTCATAGATTGGGTAGAACCCGAATGGATGGGGGGCATTCGCTTGGAAATTTGCTTTTGCCTGGACATTCTTAACCTGATTTGTGGAGATCGTAAAATTCATGCGGTGCCTTGCTTGGGTTTAGACACCCTAAGGTGATCCTTTCTATCCCCGCAGGCTTGCACAAACCGGGCAAGCCGTTACCCTTTCTCGTCTGGGTTCAGCTTTTGGCGCATTTTATCAATCATGCCACTCCATAGCGTACCGTTTTGGTGCTGCAGGCGGTAGGCCTTGGGCGAGCTTTGCAGCTGGGCCTTGAAAGCCCGGGAGAAGTGTGCCTGATCGAAAAAGCCGGCCTTGTGGGCAATGGTGCCTAGGTTGTCCTGGCCCTGGTGCAGCAAGTCGAGCGCGTACTGCAAGCGCAGCTGCCGGATGAGCCGGGCAGGGGAGAGGTCCACCGTCTGCTTGAGGCGGCGCTGTAGCTGGGTCACCGTCATGTGGCTTTCCTCGGCTAGTGCCTGCGTATCGAAGCCCTCCTGGTCCAGATTGTCCAGCACGGCGTGCAGGGTAGTGCGCAGCCAAGGCTCCTGTTGCAAGAGGGGCTGTAGCTCGGCGAGGGTTTCCGGGGGCATAGGC
>DMST01000236.1:0-4344 GCA_003454975.1 Cytophagales bacterium
GGGCAGGCTGGGGATCACCCCTACGGTGAGCGACGATCCTGAGGTGATCCGTGCTGCCGACAAGGTAATCTTCCCTGGGGTAGGCGAGGCCAGCACGGCCATGAATTACCTACACAAAGCCGGCCTGGATACCGTAATCCCTTCCCTTACCCAACCTTTTCTGGGCATTTGCTTGGGATTACAACTCATGTGCAAACATTCCGAAGAAAACGACACGCCGTGCTTAGGTGTATTTGACGCCAACGTGCGCAAATTTGAACCTAAACTAAAGGTACCGCATATCGGCTGGAACAACCTTCAGATCCCACAAACGCACCCCCTGCTCATAGGACTGTCTGATCCCGCGTATGTGTATTTTGTGCACAGCTATTACGCTGAATTGGCACCAGAAACGGTAGCTACCAGTGATTATGTAAATGAGTTTAGTGCGGTAATGCAACGGGACAATTTCTTAGCGATACAAGCCCACCCAGAGAAAAGCGGGGACGTGGGTATGCAAATCTTGAAAAACTTCCTGGAATATAAAGGCTAAGGCACAATGGAGATCATCCCGGCAATTGACCTAATCGATGGAAAGTGTGTACGGCTCACTCAGGGGGACTATGCACAAAAGAAGGAATACTCGGACGACCCCGTAGCCATAGCTCAGCAGTTTGCCCATGCCGGAATCCGGCGCTTGCACGTGGTAGACTTGGATGGAGCCAAAGCAAAACAGCTGGTAAATCTGCCGGTAGTGGAGGCTATCTGTAAAAACACTTCCCTAAAAGTAGACTTCGGTGGAGGGATTCGCCGGGAGGAAGATGTAGAAGCGGTACTTAACGCTGGGGTACAACAGGTAACGGCTGGCTCTATTGCCGCCCGGGAACCAGAACGTGTAATGAAATGGATCAGCCGTTTTGGAAGTGATAAAATTATCCTGGGAGCTGACGTCATCAACATGCAGATTGCAGTACATGGCTGGCAGGAACAATCTAGCTGGGAGCTATTTGAGTTTCTGGAAATGTACCTAAGCCGCGGCGTGCAATACACCATATGTACTGATGTGAATAAAGACGGCATGATGAGCGGCCCAGCCACTCAGCTTTACCGTCAGGTCATTTCGCACTTTCCCCAATTGAAACTCATTGCGAGCGGCGGAGTGGCTGAGTTGGACGATTTACATCGACTACAAGAAGTAGGTGTGTATGGTGCCATTGTAGGGAAGGCATTTTACGAAGGCGCTATTTCTATGGAAGCCCTCGCGGGTTTCATAAACTCTTGATATGCTAACAAAACGTATCATTCCTTGCCTGGACATCAAAGATGGTAAAACCGTCAAAGGGGTGAATTTTGTGGACATTCGTGATGCNNCCTGGACATCAAAGACGGGCGCACGGTAAAGGGGGTCAACTTTGTGGGCCTGCGTGATGCCGGTGACCCGGTAGATCTGGCCAAGTTGTACGCCGACCACCGGGCCGATGAGCTGGTGTTCCTGGACATTACGGCTACTGTAGAAAAGCGCAAAACGCTGGTAGAGCTAGTACGCAGGGTGGCTGAGCAGATCAACATCCCCTTTACAGTGGGTGGGGGTATCAGTTCTAAGGAGGACGTATCTGCCTTACTCAATGCCGGAGCTGATAAAGTATCCATCAACTCCTCTGCAGTACGCAGACCATACTTGGTCAACGAATTGGCGCTAGAGTTTGGTAGCCAGTGCGTGGTAGTGGCCATTGATACCCGGCATGTAGATAGCAAACACATAGTGCACACCCACGGTGGCCGCACCCCAACAGAACTGGAGACCATCGCCTGGGCCGACGAGGTACAAACCAGGGGCGCAGGCGAAATTCTGCTCACCTCCATGGATCATGACGGAACGAAGGGCGGATTTGCCAACGAACTAACCGCGGAAATTTCTACCCGACTTACCATACCGGTAATCGCCTCAGGCGGGGCAGGCAATGCGGACCATTTTGTGGATGCATTTACAGAAGGAAAAGCCGATGCGGCTTTAGCTGCTAGTATCTTTCACTTCCGTGAAGTTGATATCCCCGATTTGAAACACCACTTACACGATCAGAACATTGAAGTCAGAATTTGATACTCCGCGTCGGCTCACTGCCGACAACCTTTCTCAGATTAATTTTACCAAAGGCGATGGTCTGGTACCGGTAGTGGTGCAAGATGCCTATACTCACGTGGTGTTGATGCTCGGATACATGAATGCCGAGGCAGTATCACAAACTTTGGAAAAAGGGAAGGTAACCTTCTTCAGTCGCAGCAAGAACCGCCTTTGGACCAAAGGAGAGGAGTCCGGTAATTTCCTTAATCTTAAGGAGTTACTAATTGACTGTGACAATGACACCATTTTAGCTAAGGCTGAGCCCAAGGGCCCTACTTGCCATACAGGCGCAGACACCTGCTTCAACGAATCGAATGCCCAACGCACCGGGTTCATCGACTACCTGCGGGCGGTGATTGCTGCCAGGAAGGGCACCAACCCGGAAGAAAGCTATACGGCCAAACTGTTTGTCAAAGGCATTAACAAGGTAGCCCAAAAAGTAGGAGAAGAAGCAGTAGAGCTAGTGATTGAAGCTAAGGACGATAATCGAGACCTGTTTGTAGGAGAGGCTGCCGACTTACTTTTCCACTACTTGGTTTTATTAGAAGCCAAGGAAATTCCTTTGGAGGAGATCATCGGCGAGTTAGAATCCAGACACCGGAAATAACCCTACGATTTCGTAGGGGCCTTGGGAGTTACGGAAACACTTGCGTAATTAGATGCGCTTAATGGCCCATTGCCCATGCAATCAGAACAGCTACCACAGCACATCTTCCTTATTCGTCCGGCTCACTTTGGGGCCAATACCGAAACCGCAAGCACGAATGCCTTTCAGGCAGAAATGGATGCTAGTCAGCAGCTAACGGTTGAGGAAACGGCCCGGAAGGAATTTGATCAGGCAATTGCTATCCTGGAAGAAAATCAGGTAATGCATCAGGTATTTGAGGATACCGAAAGCCCTACCACTACGGATGCGGTTTTTCCTAATAATTGGATTTCGACGCATGCCAACGGCAAGGTTATTATCTACCCAATGATGGCCCCCTCTCGCCGACTTGAGCGCAGGCCAGAACTCATAGGGGAGTTAGAAAACGCCTGTGGCTTTGAGGTAAAAGAGCTAGTAAACCTCGCTTACTTCGAGAAGAATGAGCAGTACTGCGAAGGCACCGGTAGCTTGGTAATAGACCATGCGAACGGGATCCTTTATGCGGCCCTTTCAGACCGCACCCACCGGGAAGTAGTCATGCAAGTAGCAGAAGAACTAGGATACGATCCTCTGTTTTTCACCGCCAATGGCCCAGATGGTAAGCCCATCTACCACACCAACGTTATGATGGCTTTGGGAGACTCATTTGCCATCATCTGTATGGAGTCCATCCAAGACCCAGCCGAACGCCAACTGGTGACGAATGTTCTGAAGAAAACCAAGCACCAAATTGAGGAAATCTCTACGGAACAGATGGGCCATTTTGCTGGCAACGTTTTCCCGGTGATCAACCAAGTCGGAAAAAAACTGCTACTAATGAGCCAGCAAGCCCACGATGCGCTTACTATTGAACAAAGGGTTCGGTGGTCTGCTTATGGCAAACTGGTTCCCATCCCCGTACCCACCATCGAGAAATATGGCGGTGGTAGCATTCGCTGCATGATTGCTGGTGTACATTTACCTAAAACAGAGGCCTAATCCCCCTACCCTATGCGTACTAGCTTCCTTCTCGTTTTCCTACTAGGGAGCACCGCAGCCTCCTGGGCGGCACCTAGTCCGGAGGCAATCCTAAAAAAAAGTTATCGGGCCTTACAGTCCATCCACCAAGTTTATTTCGAGGTATCAGGCAAGAGTAAAACAACTGAAGATAAGGCTTACGATGCCCAGCTCTGGGCCTACCGGACGCCAGCGGATACAGCCACTCCTTGGGAAAATATTCTAATTGTAAGCGAATGGGCCGACTGGCGCTTTGACGGCGTTACCTATTCTTCCGCCTTACACGCTGACCGTGAGGTGCGCACTTCAGCCAACGACCCTAGGCTAGAAGGATTTAGAGCCACCAGAGGAGGACCCGCCAAGATCTTCTACTTACGCGAGTTTTTTGAACCTGAATTGTTGCTGAAACGATGGGGCACTGCTGAGGAGCTTCAGGTATTCAATGAAGGGGATAGTTGGGTGATCGGGATGGCTATCAGCACGGTAGGGTACCAAAAGCTTTACTTCCGCAAAAGCGATTTTCTGCCCTGGAAAAAGCAGGAAGGGTTCCTGAAAGGCATCGTGCAGAAGGAAGTAACCATCACCTATCTTAATCTAGAGG
>DMST01000236.1:4374-11165 GCA_003454975.1 Cytophagales bacterium
GAGGCGAGCAATGACTCACAGGCCATTGCCGACTTCCCCGGCTGGCCAAATTACACGGTTACGAATGCCAACGAACGACCCAGACCTTCTTCTACCCTACAGGAAGGCGACCAAGCGCCAGCCTGGAGTCTTACTAGTTTTCAAGAGCGAGATTGGACTTCGGAAGAGACACGGGGTCAAAATCTGTTACTCGTCATTTGGCAAGAAGAGTGCAATAATTGCCAACGAGCATTGGACGAAGTGAATAACTGGCAAGTCGATTTTGAAGGAAAAGACCTCATCATATTTAGCATGGTGAATAACCCGTCACAGGAATTACAAGATCGTCTCTTAAACCAGCCCGACAGAATCTACACTCATTTGCATCTAACGGCTGAGACACTGGAAGCCTTTGGCCCCAATGATTACCCGTTTTTCTCGATCATAGATAAGGAGGGAATCGTACGGCACCTCGAAATGGGATACAACCAGGCTTACGTAAGGCAGTGGCTGTTAGATAATTTAGAGTAGGCTGAAATTGACTCTCCTACCGTTTCGGTGTAGGTTACCACTAACCACCTACCCATGCGACACATCGGCAAATTTTCCGCCTTTTGGAATCAAACATCATCCTTGGGAGTTCGAACAACTCAAAGCCGAGCAGAAAAGTATTATTCTGAGCAACCAAATTGGATACTGGTAAGGCCAGTCTGATCAAACGGACGATATCTTAGTCGTGGGAATCCGGTTCTAATGCATGAATTCAACTTTCAGAGTAAAAACAAGAATGCAAAACCTCAAAACAATTTTCACCCTCGTTCTATGCACCCTCCTCACTAGTTGCAGTCCCAAATGGATCAACGGTGGATGGACAGGGACTGGGTATCAGGTAGATGGCAACACCTGGGAAGTAAATATGTATGCAGATTGGGACACGGGCTTTGAAATTACCTATCCAGACCTGTCCTGCGGTGGTGTTTGGGACCTTACCAGTCAGGAACGTATTCATTTATTTTTCCGAGAAACCATTGAATACGGACAAGACAATTGTGACCAAGGCTTAGAAGTGCGGGTCAAAAGAATCTCCAAGGACAAAATTGAGGTAGAGTATTGGGTAGCCTCCTACACCTTGGATGAACCCATAGCCACCGCCCAGCTTACTCGTATACCACAAGGGCAATAACCTCCCTCAAGGAGTCCATTCATCTCCCCACTGACAAAAAAGCGAAATCCATTCGAGTAGAAATTGGTTACCTTATCAACGAATAAGCAAACCACAGGAACGCTATGCGAATGATCTGGATGGGGGCTGCTCTATTTGGCAGCCTGGCAATCATGAGTGCCGGTTGCGGCCCGGCCCAAGGAATGGAATCTGAAGACACAGCAGAGATAGACGCCAAAATCCGGTTAGAGAACATTACCCTACCGGAAGGGTTCAAAATCTCGCTATATGCGGAAGTCCCCAACGCCCGCTCCATGGTCCTATCTCCTGGCGGAACCCTCTTTGTAGGCAACCGAGGAAAAGACAAAGTGTACGCCATCCTGGATACCGACGGAGACATGGTGGCCGACAAGACCTATGTAATTGACGAAGGTCTTAACATGCCCAACGGGGTAGCTTTCCGCAACGGAAGCTTGTACGTAGCCGAGGTAAACCAAGTACTCCGGTACGATAACATAGAGGCCAACCTGGACAATCCGCCAGAGCCAAAGACGGTGATTAGCACCTACCCTTCGGATCGGCACCATGGCTGGAAGTACATTGCTTTTGGACCTGATGGCAAATTATACGTACCCGTAGGGGCCCCCTGCAACATTTGCGAAAGCGAAGATGAGATATATGCTTCCATTACTCGGGTAAACCCAGACGGTTCCGGTCGTGAGGTGTATGTATCTGGAGTGAGAAATACCGTGGGCTTTACCTGGCATCCTGAAACAGGCGATATGTTCTTTACGGACAACGGTCGCGACTGGATGGGTGATAATTCACCTCCTTGTGAGTTGAACAAGGCCACCCGAAAAGGGCAACACTTTGGCTATCCATACTGCCATGCTGGCGAGTATACCGACCCTGAATACAACAGCCGGGCTTGTTCGGAGTTTGTAAGGCCTTTCCAAAAACTAGGACCGCACGTTGCTCCTCTTGGCGTAAAATTCAAATCTGGCAACATGTTTCCGGCCAAATACAACAACGTAATGTTCATTGCCGAGCATGGCTCCTGGAACCGCAGCCGCAAAATTGGCTACCGCATATCCATGGTAGGTATGGATGCCAACGGCCGTTCAACAGGCTATGAAACTTTTGCCGATGGTTGGCTCAACAAGAATAGCCAAAATGCCTGGGGCCGCCCGGTAGACGTATTGTTCATGCCCGATGGTAGCATGTTGATCTCAGACGATCAGGCCAATGCTATATACCGGATCACTTACGAAGGATAAATTACCTTCACAAAAAAATGCACGCTGCCGGGGGGCAGCGTGCATTTTTTATTTTTTACTCTTCTTCTTCGACTTTTTCTTCTCTTTCTTCTTGGCTTTGGCCGGACGATCCTTCAACTTTTTGGCCTTCTTTTTCTTCTTCTCCTTCTTCTCTGCTTTCGCCTCTAGTTTTTTCTTGTCCTTCTTCTTCAGCTTACGGGGTTTCCGGTCCTTCAGCGCTTTTGCTTTCTTGTCTTTCTTCTTTTCCTCTTTCTTTCCCATAGGGCGTTTTCATTTAGTGAAGCACAAACCTAGCCATTTAACATTAAATTAACAATTGGTTAATACACAATGAGCCATCCCTAAAGACTACTATCGCAAGCTGATCCTTATAGCAAAGCCACCACCATGGCCCTTAGCTAGCTGCTCTCCGCTAAGTTTGCCCTACTGGACTGCAACTTTCCTCAAATCCCTTTCCAGCCGGCTATTAGCAGGTTACGTAGTCCGAAGGCAGTCGATGACTTCTTCAGCAAATCCTACTACACCTTATCATGCATCCGCAGAAAATATCGTACATTTTAGCATGGGAAGGTGGCTTTTCATACCGCTTGCGATGCTGCTGTTTGGCACGCTTCACGCACAAGAGCGCGGCTGGTGCATGACAGGCTATATAGCCAGTAAGTATCCGGATGAAGATCTGGAGACAGCACTATTAAAAAGCACAGATGTAGTGCTAGCTCGGCCCGAAAGGGTTCGATCTAGTCGCCCCACTCGTCGGGTAATGCCCGATCGATACATGAACAACAGGCGGGAAACTCGCTTGCGGTTTCGGGTGACAAAAACCATAGGGCCCTCATTACATGAACTACGGCGTGTACGGGTCAATCGTTATTACCATCGAGACAGCTGGGACCTGTCGGGAGATTACCTACTGTTCGTAAGTGCCCAGCACAAAGGACAACGGAACTTTGGTACCCGGGAGGTGCACAAAATTTTATCCATACCTAGCGGTAACTCTGAGGCGCAGTACCAGCGGGTGATAGAATATCAGCAACTTCTACAGCTAACAGACTCAGTAGAGCAACTTCAGGCACGCTTGGCTTGGTACGTACGGTGTTTGCAAGAGCCCGATACGCGCAGCGTCGGCATTGTTGGGCTTATTCGGCGTGTACCTGAAGGGGTCTTAGCCAAAGAACTAACGGATAACCAACTAGCGGACTTGCTAGCTAGCCTGCCACCTCTTTCGGAATGGCACCCTATCGATTGGTCGCTCTTTACTGCGGTAGAAACGCTGCTACCCAATCAAGGCCGCGATTGGCTACTGGATCAGTATCGGCAAAATCGTCCCCAAGACGCCTACTCCCTCAAACAGCTTTGTCACCGGCTAGAAACCACCGGTTTGTACCAAGAGGATGCTTTCGTCCATACCCGCAGACAAGAGCTAGAGGATTTATCACTCTCTTATTGGGATAAAGCCGAGCTTTACCAATTGCTAGCCCGCTATATGGTACGCGTGTATCGGGAAATTGGGCGGCTATAGCCACACTATCCTACAAGCAGTTTAGGAGATTCTTCTAGTAGTAAAAACTTCGTGTAGAAGGGATTTCTAGGGTCCGCACCTCCTACTGCCCACTATGCCTACACCTCTAATTTACTATACCCATTCTTCAGCAAACGGCTTAGGAGGAAACACAGGATGTGGTGGATCCCGCAAATTCGGTAAGCCAATATTGGATTACCTAATAAGTCAAATCAACTGATATTTAGATAACAGGAGTTCTAGCATAGTACCATGAAAAAAGCGAGACAAAGCTCGCTTTTTTCGGGGACGGTATATCTTTTTTGGTTTAGAATCCTCTTCGGCTTCCCATTCCTTCTTCTGAAAGATTCTCCACAACCTCTGCACTAATGGTAATCTTCATTTCACGATTTGAGACATCATTAGTATATAAGGTCACTACCTCCACCCAATTGCCCGTCTGAGACGGTGTGTACATGAGCTTGAGGGTATGTGCTTCTCCGCTACCAACCGATCGGTCAAACTCAGGATCGAAGAATACACAGTTACAATTGCTTCGAACATTGCTAAATGCCAAGGCCGCTTTGCCTTCATTGGATATTTCGAAAGCCACGGGCACGGTTTGGCCTTTTTCAATCTTACCAGTCTTGACGGTAGCCTGCTCCACTACCAATTTGGAAGAAGCAGCAATCTCTTCTGCCGTAGGTGGTCGTTTCACCACTACCCCCTGGATAAACACCGCAGAAGTAGGTGTGGCCGCATTGCTAGTTACCGTGATTGATTTACGGAAATTGCCAGGACGACCTTTGCTGTTGTAGCTAGCCTTAATTACTCCTTTCTCTCCGGGCATAACCGGTTCGCGTGTCCAAAATGGAGTGGTACAGCCACAAGAAGCTTGGACCCGGCTAATAACTAAAGGCTGATCACCGCTATTGGTGAAGGAGAATTCATGTACGGCCTGGTCCCCCTCGATGACCTCACCGAAATTATGGTTGGTCTCTTCCCACTGGATGGCCGGTTGCGCAATCGTATTCGAAACAATTCCTAAAAAAAGAATTGTAGAAAAATATAAAGTTTTGTAAGACCGTTTCATGGTTACGAAATGTTTGGTGTCCAATTGACGAGGTAAAGATACATATTGAAAACGAAAGATTTCACCACTAATTATACTTTTTAAAGACCACTCTATAGTAAGAAGCCTTTTGCAAAACCCTGGTTTTTGAGTAAATTTGATAACCCCTCCGAATCCGTTCATTAATAAAATTGTTGATTGTGGCTGTTACTAAGAAACTCAAAATTGGACTTTCTGTAGATCAGATCCTTAAAGATTATCACACTGCGATAGCGAGCCGAGAGGCGAGTTTAATAGGCAGAAAGGAAGTTTTTTCGGGAAAAGCCAAGTTTGGGATTTTTGGAGATGGTAAAGAAGTAGCCCAGTTGGCTATGGCCCGGTCTTTCCAAAATGGCGATTTCCGAAGCGGATACTATCGGGATCAGACCTTTATGTTGGCCATTGGTCAGCTTACCCTCCAACAATATTTTGCTCAGCTGTATGCACACACGGATGTAGAAGCCGAGCCTGCCTCTGCCGGACGGATGATGAATGGCCATTTTGCTAACCGTCTGCTCAACGATCAGGGCGATTGGTTGCCCCAGACTTCGATGAAAAATAGCTCATCGGACATCTCTCCTACTGCCGCACAAATGCCCCGCATGTTGGGGCTCGCTTACGCTTCAAAATTGTACCGGAATAGCGAGGCCCTCCAGGCTTTCGAAGATTTTAGTAAGAATGGCAACGAAATATCCTGGGGTACTATTGGCAATGCCTCTACCTCTGAGGGCATGTTTTACGAGGCCATCAACGCGGCCGGAGTATTAAAGGTACCCATGCTAATGAGTGTGTGGGACGACGATTATGGTATTTCAGTACCCAAAGAGTACCACACCACCAAAGGCTCGATAGGTGAAGTATTGGCTGGTTTCCAGCGCGAAGGCGAAGGAGAAAGTGGATATGAAATGTACACCGTCCGTGGTTGGGATTATGAAGCCCTGGTAGACACGTACGAAACAGCCTCTGACATTTGCCGTACGGGCCACGTACCGGTATTGGTGCACGTAGTAGAAATGACTCAACCCCAGGGCCACTCTACCTCAGGATCGCATGAACGCTACAAGAGTAAGGATCGCTTGGCTTGGGAATCAGAGTATGATTGCATCCGCCAGATGCGTCTCTGGATAGAAGAAAATGAACTAGCTACTGCTGAGCAGCTAGATGAGATTGAACTCACCGCAAAAACCGAGGCCAAAGAGGCCCGCAAAGCCGCCTGGAATGCCTTCATAGGGGCAGTAAAGCAAGATCAAAATGCCGCGGTGATGTATTTGCAACAGGCCGCTGAGCAAAGCCCCCAGAAAGAAGCCATCCTCGGCTTGGTTCAAGATTTGAAAGGGGAATTGAACCCTATTCGGAAAAACGCCATCTCTGCGGCGAAGAAGGCGCTACGTCTGATGCGCGGAGAGGCTTCTGGCGCAAAACAAGAATTGATTAGTTGGCTACAACGCGCAGAAGAAGCCAATCACAACCGATACAGTTCTCACGTAACCAGCCAGTCTTCAGATAGTCCTTTGAAGGTGCCTCATATACCTGCGGTATATTCAGAAGACTCTCAAGTACTGGAAGGATTCAAAGTATTGCAGCACTGCTTCGACAACCTGTTGGAGCAAGACCCTCGGGTATTTGCCATTGGTGAGGACCTGGGCAAAATTGGTGGTGTAAACCAGGGCATGGCTGGTCTGCAAGAAAAGCATGGCCTGAATCGAGTAACCGACACGGGCATTCGTGAGTGCACCATCCTGGGGCAGGGTATAGGCGCGGCCC
>DMST01000531.1:0-4016 GCA_003454975.1 Cytophagales bacterium
CGGCCGCCGTTTCAAGCGGCAGAACGATCCGCACAATCTGCGCCGGAGCCGTTGCAAAGACCGGATCGTTCTCGAAAAGAATGGTGTATTGGTTCGGGCTTTGGTCGTTCACCCATTGCTGGGGTCCGGCACCGGGAGGTCCCTGGATTTCGTTGGGGTCGAAGGCGAATACCGTGCGTATGGACCATTCAATAGCACGTTCTGCAGCACTTAGGGCTGCTTTCGATTTTCGAACCGTAAAATCTGCTGCCTGGCTACCCCATCGGTATCCCCACCGAAGGGAATTACCTATAGGATCATAGTCTTTAAAAAACGCATCTACATCATCCTGTATGTACGCACCCAGAAAGCTCTCCGCAATCGCCTCTCTGAGTTTGCCAGGAGTAGCAAATCTGTAGCTAGGAAATCCGGGCAGAAGCCCCCCCGCCAATATCTTTGTGATGTTGGGTTTGGTATTAATCTCAGGGTAAGTAAATATCTCATTTACTGCCGTGAAGGCTGCCCCAAAAGCAAAGCTTTGGGGTGTAGGCTTGAAGAAATTATAGGTGATGGATCCAATCTCTCGGGCCTGCCTAGTCAATGCAGGCATCGCCACTTCCTTCACATAAATAGAGGCCTTCAAACTGGCTTCGTGTAGTTTGGTAAGTCCTACCCGGGTGGCATTTACTGTTCTGTTTCCTACTTGTACAGCCGTGTTTTTCACAAAATTTGTTCCTCTGATGGCTAAGGTTTTGCCTATTCTGGCTCCCGCTAGCACCCCTCTAATGACATAAGGTGCAGTTCGTATAACAATCGGGGAAAATCGTATCACATTGGCTACATGAAAAGCACCAATTAAAAAGGGCACCACGTTGCCTCCCGGATCATTAAAGCAAACAGGGTTGCCTTCTACATAGCTGTATCTGTTCAGACCATTAGGCCTATCGATTTGTATGTTGGCTTGGTCTTGGGTAAGAAACCGCCCTACTTCTGGGTCATAGTACCGAGTACGGTAAAAATATAGTCCGGTAGTAGCTTCATACTCTCGTCCCGTGTACCGGATGCGGTTTTCCAGTGTACCCTGTTCATTCGTCAGGTTGCCGTACACATCGTAAGCGTAGCTAGCTACTTCTGCCCCACTGCTATTCGTTACTGACTTTACACTACTCAGCGCATCACGGTGATAGGTATAGACTTGACCGTCGATCTCAGCGCCTAACCAGGTATCTTCCAGGAGAGCCGAGGTATAGCGGGCTTGAAGAGTATTCTGGCCGTTGTAGTCCGCCAGCACATTCACGCCATCGTGTACATAGCGCGTGATAACTCCGTTTTCCACCGACTGAACTCTATTTCCCAAGGCATCATACGCATACTGTATCCAGGACCCACTGGATAGTTGCACCCCTACTAGTCGGTTTTCCCCATCATATTCGTACACGGTAGAATCTCCCGATGATATCTTAAGGGTGAGGTTACCGTTGCCATCGTATAGGTAAGTAGTGCCCCCTGCTGATAGCAATCTATCCCCCGCATCGTACTGGTACGCTACATTTCCTGCCAGGGCACCTTGCAATCCCGTTCTGTTGCCAGCCCCATCAAAGGTGAATGATTCTTGATCTCCTCCAGGATACGACACCCCAGTTAGGCGGTCCGCATCATCATAGGTGTAAACATGTTGACCTTCCCCGGCTTCGACCATAGAAGTACGAAAACCCTTGGCATTGTATCCAAAAGCCTGGCCTACCAGAGTATCGATGGTAGGGTTGATATGAGCTACGGACAGAAGCCGATCAGCAGCATCGTATGCAAATTCAGCTTGGGTACCGTTAGAATTGGTTTGGGTAAGCAGGCGTCCCCCGGCATCATAACTAAAGGAAAAGGACTGTCCTTGTGGATTTTCCAATACCACCAATCGGTTGCTCGCATCGTAGGTGTATTGAGTAACTCCGCCTTCTGCATCAATCATCTGGGTGCGATTTCCTGCCGCATCGTATTGGTACCGAATCGTTTTACCCCAGGTATCTACGGTCCGGGTGACTACCCGGTTCAAGGCATCGTAGGTGAAGCTAAGGGAAACTTGGTTATTGCGAGCTGACACCATATTGCCTGCGGCATCGTATTCGAATACGTCTGTATTGCCCCGGTAGCTTTTCTGAATCAGACGATTAAGTGCGTCATACTGATAGGTGGTCACGTCCCCGTTGCCATCCGTACGGGAGAGGATATTCCCGTTGGCATCGTAGGTGAAGTGGGTGGCAAATCCTGCCCCATCGGTGGTTTTCTTTATCCGGCTTTGAGTGTCATACTGCAAGGTCCGGTGATGCCCGTTGGCGTCCGTTACCTGCGTGATATTCCCTAGTCCGTCATACTGATATTGGGTAATCCCGGCAGGCGTGGTCACTTGGGTCAGCTGATCACTGGCACTGTAAGCATAGTTTGTTTCTACTCTTCGCTCATCTACAACACGGGTGAGGTTGCCGCTAGCATCATAAAAGTATTCTTGGGTCTCGCTAAGGGGATTCGTGATTTTCTCAAGCCGATCCAGTTCATCATACGTGTAGGTAGTGGTATGCTGGTTCATGTCGGTAAAGCCCAATAGTTGCCCCGTCTGGCTATACGCGTAGTTCTCGGTACCCGAAGGATAAGTAGCCGAAGAGAGATTACCGTTTGCATCGTAAGCCAGCGTATATCCGTTACCCCGGCCATCGGTGTATCGGGTCAAGTCTCCCTGTCCGTTGTACTCCATCCCCATGCTGCTACCGTCCGGTAAGGTGATGGCATTCATATTGCCTGCACCATCAAAACCAAACAGCGTAGAATTCCCCCGCTTGTCAACCACTGCACTTACCTGATTGTCAGGCCCCGCATAAGCATAAGCCACCGAATGGCTCAAGGCATCCTGATGGGTAAGAATCCGGCCTTCTGCGTCGTGTGTGAACTGGGTAACGTTTCCATTAGCATCCGCCTGACCAGACAAGTTATTGTCCTCATCGTAGATCAAGGCGATGCTGATATCGCCTACTCCCTGCGCAATAGCCCGGCCGTCGGCATCGTAGGTGTAGGTAGTGACCACCCGCTGGTTGCCGTCGTTTTCGGTCACAAAGGTCTTGCCCGACGAACCGTTGTAGGTGATGGTCATATTGCTCACGGGGGAGCAAATCTTATTTACCTGCCCACTAGCGTTGTAGTTGACGGTAAATAGGTTGCCCCGGGCGTCTAGTACATCCTTCAATCCTCCTTCTTCGAAATAGTGATAAGTCACGCGGTTGCCGGTAGGATCTTCTACCGAGTGGAGTCGTTGTTCCGCATTGTAGGTGTACTGAATAGTGCGGGAGGTAGGCGCAAACGTGAGCGCCTGTAGCAAACCGTTTGCATAGCTGAGGGTAAGGGTACGCCCCACCGCATCGGTTACACCACTGAGTGCCGACCCTGCATAGGCAAAGGTGAGCACATTGCCGTTGCGGTCCTGCATCTGGGTTACCTTTCGGTGACTAGGGTCCGCAAAATCCCACGTCTCGCCATCTACGGTAGTGAGGCGAAACTGGCCGGTCTGAGGCTGCTCCAATCGATCGAATACCCCAATGGGCGGAATGTAGTTGCCGTTCTGCAACGCGTAGGTATCCACCCGGCCGTCGGCGTGCAGGATATCCACTGCACTACCCCGGTTTGCATAGCTGATGTGGTACTGGAAAGTCCAGCCAAGACCAAAGCCTACGTTGAGGGTATCCCGAGCGCTATTATAGGCAAAGGAAGCATCTAGCGGCAAGCCCGTACCTGCCACGTAAAAGTCGGTACGTGGAAGAAACAAGTTACCCGTGAAGCTATTCACTTGCATGCCCGCCGGTCCGTCAATATTGGGCCGGGCAATGTTTTGACCCCGGCCACTAAGGGGTAGTGCCATACAGCCCACCACTATGGCTAGCGTGGTCAGCAATCGAGGGAAAGTATATCGCAGGGTTAGCATTAGTCTAGGATTTGGAATTCAAGGGGACGAATGGATTGGCTGTAGATGCGGATACCGACGGTGACTCCGGCCC
>DMST01000531.1:4088-4237 GCA_003454975.1 Cytophagales bacterium
GCATGAGCCCGAGCTCATCGGGCCGGAAGGCCAGGGGCGCGCCCTCGGTACTGGCCACAAAGCGGGTGGGCACGGGCATGTCTACATTGCTGGTGTTGGTCACGTACACCACCATCGTTACCAGGTTATTGACCCGCACGGCGGCCGGG
>DMST01000147.1:0-327 GCA_003454975.1 Cytophagales bacterium
GTATATCATCGCCCGAGGGCGGCACCTGAACTTTTGTGCGCACTTTACGCACGTACGCGAACTGGAGAATCCGGTAGTGGCAGAGGCGATTCGCCGAATCCGCAATACGGGGGCCGTGATTCGTTGCCAAGCCCCTATCGTAGAAGGCATCAACGATACCGCAGAAGACTGGAGCGCTTTATGGAAAGCGCAAATAGCCCATGGAATGGTGCCGTACTACATGTTTATAGAGGCCAACCACAACCAGGAGCATTGCTTTCGAATACCCTTAGCGAAGGCCTTAGCAGTATTTCAAAAAGCACAAACCCAAACTACGGGACTAGCCCG
>DMST01000147.1:380-1408 GCA_003454975.1 Cytophagales bacterium
ACGGGACTAGCCCGTACCGTACGCGGGCCGGTATTTATGCTCGACATCCACCGAATAAGGCTGGACGGTGTGGTAGAGGTAGCAGGCCAAAAATACTTCTCCCTCAAGTGCCTGCAATCCCCGTATGAGGAAATGGAAGGCCAAATCAGACTTATTCCTTATGACCCTGAAACCAAATCGGCGGGAGATCTAGTGGCGATGTTCACGCCAGAAAGTGAGATGGCTATATCCTGAAAAAGGCTACCCATGCTCCCTCTTGAACCTTACTCGCTAAAGCTAAAGAAGTGGAAGGGGAGCAACTAATAGAGACAATAACAAGATCGATTTTCCTCAACACCAATACTGCATGGGTTGGAAGTGGTGTAGTAGGTTTGGGGCCGGGCGGGCGTTCCAGTTGGAAATTCGAAGTTGGAGTGTGCTATTTTCATAAACAACTCCGCGACCTCTGGGCCTTCTCCTCATTCTCTGCGGTCAAAATTCTCTTCAAGTAGGCCCCTCCGTAATCTGTGTTATTCCTTCCGGGATTCGTGTGATGTTTCGGGCTGAGGTCGCCGCACTTTTGTTATGTATAAAACGCAAAACCCCGACTGAGATGAAAAACGTAGCTTTAATCACCGGAGCCTCTAGCGGCATAGGATTGGAACTGGCCCATATACACGCCGAAAAAGGCGGTGACCTGATTATAGTCGCCCGCCGGGCAGAGAAGCTAGCCAGCCTAAAGCAGGAGCTGGAAACTAAGCACAAGGTACAGGTACATACCATCGCCAAAGACCTTTCCGAACCAACCGCCGCTCAGGAAATCTTTGACGAAGTCACCCAAGCAGGCATCACGATAGAGTACCTGATCAACAATGCTGGGTTTGGCGGCCAGGGTAAGTTCCACGAGCGCGAGTGGCAGCAGGACTTGAACATGATCAACCTGAACGTAGTGGCCCTCACGGCCCTGACGAGGCTCTTCTTGCCCAATATGGTGGCGCGCAACAGCGGACGGGTGCTGAACGTATCCTCTACGGCCAGCTTCCTGCCCG